>JAUMDU010000140.1:0-2891 GCA_032121425.1 Ilumatobacteraceae bacterium
CAATGCCTTTTATATCGGTAAAGGAAAAGTGGAGGAGTTAAAGGAAGTGTGTCTTGCAATTGATGCAGACACTGTGGTGTTCGACAACGAACTGTCACCAGGACAGCAGTACAACTTGGAACGAGTGCTTGGCCGTACTGCGCTCGACAGAACTGCAGTCATCCTTGACATCTTTGCTCAAAATGCCCACACGCAAGAGGGTAAGGCGCAAGTGGAACTTGCAATGTTGCGCTACCGGCTGCCACGTTTGCGTCGCGGTGCAAAGGCCGGATTGTCTCAGCAAGGTGGCGGTATCGGTACACGCGGTCCTGGTGAAACTCGATTAGAAACAGATCGTCGACGCATCATGCGGCGCATCGAAAAACTCGAGCAAGACCTCAAGGGGTTGTCGCGTACTCGACACACACAGCGTAAGAGTCGTGGTCGAAGCGGTCTTGCCTCGGTGGTCATTGTTGGTTACACAAACGCTGGAAAATCCACATTGCTCAATGCGCTAACTCAAGCAGGTGTGCTGGTGGAGAACAGATTGTTTGCAACTCTTGACCCAACGACTCGTCGACTTGCTTTACCCGGTGGTGAACCAGTACTTGTGACAGACACGGTTGGTTTCATTCGTCAACTGCCGCACGGTCTCATCGAGTCTTTCAAGAGCACGCTTGAAGTAGCGGCTGAAGCAGACTTGCTTGTGCATGTAGTGGATGGAAGCGCCACTCACCCTGAAGAGCAAATGACTGCGGTGCGCGAAGTGCTTGCCGAAATCGGTGCAGATCAAGTTCCCGAATTCATTGTCTTCAATAAGGCAGACAAGTTGGAAGACTTCGGAGCACAGTTGGTGGAAGCCCATCATGGTGCGGTCGCAGTCTCGGCTTTGAAGAACCAAGGGCTCGATGTGTTGTTGCGAAAGCTTGCAGATCGTATGCGTTCCATCACTCAGGTCACAGACCTTGTGGTGCCGTTTGAGCGTGGCGATATTTTGGCCTCTATCCATCGTGAAGGTGAAGTGGTTCTCTCACAAGACCACCCCGATGGCATGCATATTCGTGCACGTTTGTCCGAGGCTTCGGCGGGGCGTTTGCGTGAGTTCGTTGTTCAGGTAGACGATGAAGGAAACTTGAGGGCTCATGAGTAGTGCAGGCATCAACAGAAACCAGGTGGGCTTTGAGCCTCCTCCGTACCCATACGACCGACTCGATGCGTATCAGAAGATGGCGAGTGAATTCGACGGTGGAATAGTTGACCTTTCCATCGGTACGCCATGTGATCCGCCACCACAAGCCGTGATTGATGCTCTTGCTGGTTCAGGTTCTGAGCGCGGCTATCCAGCATCTATTGGTTCTGAAAACTTGCGCAGGTCTATTGCTCGCTGGATGGGCCGACGCTTCTCGATCGATGTTCCCATTTCGCGCATAGCGGCGTGTATTGGCACAAAAGAGTTTGTTGCAACAACGCCGCAGTACATGAAGTTGCGTTGCCCTGGACGCGACACAGTCATCTATCCGGCCGTTGCGTACCCCACGTACGAGATGGGTGCAACGCTTGCAGGTTTGCGTGCGCTTCCAGTTCCTATGAATGCAGAAGGCCACATGGATTTTGCGTCATTGTCCGAAGACGACATTGCGCGTGCGCTCATGGTGTGGGTGAATAGCCCAAGCAATCCCACCGGCGGATTAGATGATCTGAAATATGCAGCTAACTGGGGACGCAAACATGACATTCCGGTGTTTAGTGATGAGTGTTATGCCGAGTTCACATGGGGCACAGCGCCACAATCAATCTTGCAGCATGGTCTCGATGGCGTGATTGCTGTTCATTCATTGTCGAAGCGTTCAAACCTTGCAGGTGTGCGCGTGGGTTTCTACTCAGGTGACGCAGAGATCGTGGACTATCTCAAAGAAGTGCGTAAGCATGCGGGCTTTATGGTGCCAGGCCCGGCACAGGCAGCTGGCGTTGCGGCACTCGATGATGATGAGCATGTTCGCGTGCAACGCGAGCGTTATAAGTCGCGTTTAGAAATGATGGCCAAGACTTTGACCACATGGTCAGGTATCGATATCGCCCTACCGTCTGGTGGCTTCTACTTGTGGTTCAACGCTGGCGATGCATGGGAATTCACCGAGAAGCTTGCTCGCGAGGGTGGGGCACTAGTGAGCCCAGGAGATTTCTATGGTGCAGGTGGTTCGCACAATGTGCGCGTTGCTGTGGTGCAACCCGATGCCAAGTTGGCAATGGTCGCCAAACGCCTCGGTGTCCGCGCTTAGCGCAACTTGCGCATGACAGTGACGAGGATTCCGTAAATCTGCACTTCGTCTGATGTGAAGACCATTGGTTTCATTGAAGAGTTAGACGGAACAAGTGTGATGTTGTTGCCAGACTTCTTGAATGTCTTAATGGTTGCTTCGTCTCCCGGAATACCTGCAACGACAATGTCGCCATTTTCTGCAACAGTCTGTTGACGCGCTACAACGAAGTCTCCGTCGAGAATTCCTGCTTCGATCATTGAGTCACCACGAACGCGCAACATAAAGAGTTCGCCTTCGCCGGTGAAGTCAGTTGGAATCGGAATGAGGTCTTCAACATTTTCTTGTGCCAGAACACCAGTACCTGCAGCAACGTCACCAATGAGAGGGACGTGACGTGAAGGGCGACGTTCCATAGCTACTTCACTATTTGTATCGAAGCGCACTTCGATGGCGCGAGGTTTTGTTGGGTCACGGCGCAAGAAGCCCATCTTCTGGAGGGTGTTGAGGTGGTTATGCACGGTGGAGGGGGAGTTGAGGCCGACTGCCTCGCCAATCTCGCGCACGGATGGCGGATAGCCACGGTCTTGCATGCTCTGGGAGATGACGTTGAGGATTTCGCGTTGGCGTGGGGTGAGGGCTTCAGACATAGGT
>JAUMDU010000141.1:0-1646 GCA_032121425.1 Ilumatobacteraceae bacterium
TGGAAAAGTCTGGCACCCACATCACAAACACTGCATCACAGGCCAATGTGACCGGCACGACAATCTCTCCACTCACAATGACAATGCCGCCGTACAGCGATGGCGCAACATTGTCGGGATGACCTTCGAGTTCGGTGCCAATTCGCAATGCTTCAGATGTTGCTCGCGACCACGACATTCCTTGACTTTGTACCTCGGCAGCAATGATTCCACCCACACGCACCGCACCACTAAAGCCCATTCCACGAGCCATAGGTATGGAGTTCTGCACCCACACTCGCCCCGTGCCGCCGGCGCGCACAAAAGCCACCTGAGCGGGATGAGTGTCATCGGCAATGTGTGCACTATCTGGCATGGATGATTCGTCAACCACGCCGACCTCGGCATGCATCGACAACGCCAAACCAAGAACATCAAAACCGGGCCCAAGATTGGCCGACGTGGCAGGAACACGAACAATCATGATGATGCTTCCATGCGTTGTGCTTCCCTTGTGCTCACGGCAATCACTGCATCAAGCAATTTTTGCGCAGCGCCTGAGTCAATTGTGGCACGAATTGTCTCAATGCCTTCTTCGATTTTTGACACTGCACCACTTAATAACAACGCACATCCGGCATTGAATGTCACAATGTCGCGCACTGGCCCCATCTGGCCAGTAAAAACATCACGAAGAGTTGCAGCGTTGCTCGCAGCATCACCACCCACAATCTCAGATACGTCTGCGCGTGCGATTCCAAAATCGGCAGCATCAATCGTTGTCATGGAGATGTCTCCATTGTTGAGATCACACACAGTGTTGGGCCCCGACAGTGAAAGTTCATCAAGTCCACCGTGACCATGAACAATCCACGCACGCGTCACATTGCGAGACAGCAACACATGAGCCATGTTTTCCATCACAGCCGCCTGAGCTACCCCCACCAACATCGCGCCAATGGGAGCCGGGTTTGCCATAGGCCCCAAAAGATTGAACGCAGTGGGAACACCAATTTCACGACGAGTGGGTCCTACATGTCGAAAGGCGGGATGAAATTGCGATGCAAGACAAAAACCAAAACCTGCCTCTTCTACACATGCCTGCACACCCAATGCATCGAGTCCAATTGCTACGCCCGATGCCTCCAGCACATCGGCTGACCCACACGCCGACGATGATGCGCGATTGCCGTGCTTGCACACGGGTACGCCTGCAGCGGCAACAACAAGCGCCGACATCGTTGAGATGTTGACTGAATTGCTCTTGTCGCCGCCAGTTCCCACAATGTCAATTGCACGACGAGCAATATCGTGAGGCAATGCGACGGTGATACTTGCTTCACGTACTGCACGCAACATCGCTTGGAGTTCTTGTGCTGTCTCACCTTTGGCACGCAATGCGACAAGAAATGCAGCCATCTGAGCTGATGTCGCTGCACCTTGAAGAATCTGGCTCACCGCAGCGTGAGCGGTGACCTCATCAAGATCTTTGCGTTCCATCAACTGCCCCACAATCGTGGGCCAGCCCATAAACGCCTCAGAATCTGTCATGCATCAAGTATCTACGCCGAGCGACGACGTTGACGAATAATTCGTCGCCTTTCTCTCTCGGTCATGCCACCCCAGACCCCGTCTCGCTCGCGGACTGCAATCGCATACTCCAGACA
>JAUMDU010000142.1:0-13737 GCA_032121425.1 Ilumatobacteraceae bacterium
ACAGGCAGTGTCCACTAGTGAACTGCGTGCAGTGATGACCACTTTGACAGGCAAAAAGGGCGCCGTTGCCGCTGTGAAATCACAATTAGGTCGAGTGGCCGACATTGAGGAGCGAAAAGCACTTGGTGTCTTGGTGAACGAGGCTATTGCATCTCTTGAATCTGCAGCCGAGGCAAAGACTCAAGAGTTGAAGCGCGCAGAATTTGCTACACAGATCTCTGCAGAAAAAGTGGATATGACCGAACTTGCACTGAGTGCTCAGGCAACTCAACGACGAGGTCGTATGCATTTGGTGACTCAAGCAACGCAACGACTTGAAGATGTTTTTGTGGGGTTGGGATTTCAGATAGCTGAAGGCCCGGAAGTTGAAACCGACTTCTACAATTTCGAAGCTCTCAATATGCCTCCTAGTCATCCGGCGCGTTCGATGTGGGACACTTTGTTCATTGAGTCTGATGTGGAGGGCAGTGTTGTTCTGCGTACCCACACATCGCCAGTACAGATTCGCGTGATGCAAGAATGGCCACCGCCTATTTATGCAGTGATGCCGGGGCGTGTCTTTCGTAAAGAGACACCAGATGCAACTCACATGCCGGTGTTTCATCAGATTGAAGGTCTTGTGATCGATCGAGGCATCACCTTTGCCGATCTTGCGGGAACAATTGAATCTTTCACAAAAGCGTTTTTTGGAGATGGTTTCACCTCGCGCCTTCGCCCATCGTATTTTCCGTTCACTGAACCGAGCGCAGAGTTTGATATTCGACGTCCTGATGGTTCGTGGATTGAGTTAGGTGGTTGCGGCATGGTGCATCCACATGTCCTGCGCGCAGGTGGACTTGATCCCAATGAATGGAGTGGCTTTGCCTTCGGTTTCGGTATCGACCGCATGGCTAAAGAGCGTCACGGAGTCAATGACTTGCGAGATATGTACTCCGATGACATTCGTTTCACGGAGCAATTCTCGTGAAGGTGTTGTTGTCGATTCTTACGGAGATGGCCGACATTCCGCGCGATGTTGATCAGATTTCCACGGCATTAAACAGCCTTGGTTTGCCTGTTGAGTATCTAGAAGTAGTGGGCAAACCTGTTACTGGAGTCATTACGGCCAAGATTGTGCGCACAGAGAAACACCCTGATGCCGCCAAAGTAACGCGATGTTTTGTGGATGCTGGAGATGGTGAGTTGCGCCACGTGTGGTGTGGTGCAACAAACATGACAGATGGTGACGTCGTTGCATTGGCAACACTGGGAACCACGATGCCTAATGGCATGGAAATTGCTCGGCGAGGGATTCTTGGCATTGATTCAGAGGGAATGTTGTGTTCAGAAAGTGAACTTGGTCTTGCACAAGAATCAGAAGGCATCATTATCCTTCCGCCCACCACGCCACTTGGTGTGGCGGTCTTTGATGCATTGGGTATTGAACACGATGTGGTCTTTGAGTTAGATCTCACTCGCAATCGCGCAGATTGTTGGGGGCACCTTGGTGTAGCCCGAGATCTTGCTGCGTATTTCAACGTGCCACTTCGTGGTCCTCGTTGTGAACCTGGAACCTTGGGTGCCCCTAAGGAGATTCCAGTGGCAATTCATGCCGAGGAGCATTGCGGATCTTTCACCATTTCCTATGTGAGTGGAGTACAAGTTGCTGCTTCACCACAATGGGTCTCTTCGCGTCTAGCTCATTTGGGCATGCGTTCGATCAACAATGTTGTGGATGCATCGAACCTGGTGATGTGGGAGACAAATCAACCCAACCATGCATATGACGCAGATGTTGTGTCTTCTTTTGTTGTGCGCCTTGCACACGATGGGGAACTGATGACGACTCTCGATGGCACTGAGCGCTCACTCCACGTGGATGACTTGCTGATTTGTGATGGTAAAGACAATTCTGCAGTTGGACTTGCTGGTGTCATGGGTGACCTGCATTCCGAAATCACTAACGCCACAGTGAATTTAGCCATTGAGAGTGCATGGTTTCAGCCGGACTCGGTACGTTTTGCTGCTCAGCGTCACGGTTTGCGTTCTGAGGCATCTGTGCGGTTTGAACGCGGCACTGATCCTGAAGCATGGGTGATAGCCGCAGAGCGCTTCGTCACCATTTTGCGAGAGACCTGCCCAGATGTTGTGTTGCATGCATCTGCAGCGGTGGTGCGTAATAGTCATTGTCCACAAGTGTGTGAAGTGCAAGTAACTGCACAACAAGTGTCGAAGTTGTTGGGCGTGCAGGTTCCCGCGGAAAAGATTGTTTCCATATTGCACTCCATCGGTTTTCAACCTGTCCTTAACGGGGATGTTGTCACGGCCTTTGTGCCAACATGGCGCCCCGATTGTTCTGAAACCGTTGACCTCATCGAGGAGGTTGCTCGGCACTTTGGATACGACAACATTGGTAAAACTGTTCCAAATTCAACAGTGCATGGGCGTCTATCGTCAATGCAACAACGTCGGCGAATTACGCGACAAGTGTTGGTGGGCCTTGGCTTGGATGAAGCCATGCCATCACCTTTTCTTGCCTCTGGTGATCTTGCTGCTGTGGGTCTTCCTGAAGATGATGTCTTACGAATTGCGAATCCATTGGTGGCAGATGAATCCATTCTTCGCACATCGCTACGCCCCGGACTCTTGCGCTCGCTGAAATACAACCAATCACATCGAGCGTCAAGAATTGGACTGTGGGAAATTGGTCATGTGTATCCCTCATCGGGGCAACAGTTACCCAATGAGTATGAACAGCTCACAATTGTTGTCGCAGGCGGCGATGCCACTACTGCGCTCGCGCAATGGAATGCATTGTGTGATGCATTATCGATCGGTGCTCAGCTAGACCAAGAAAGAGTTCCTGCGGGGCTACATCCCACACGTTCTGCAACTTTGGCTCGTGGCAAAAAAATAGTGGGTGTGGTTGGCGAGATAGATCCATTCGTGTTGGATTCTCTCGGCATAGAGGGTCGTGTGAGCATTCTGGAAGTTGACCTGACAACCGTGTTAAATGAAGCACCTAAGCCGGTGCAAGCTCGGGATGTGAATCGTTTTCCATCTAGTGACATCGATTTAGCTTTCGTGTTGCCAGATGACATTGCAGCCACGTTGCTGCAAAGAGCCATTCGTCAAGCCGCTGGTAAAAAGCTTGTAGGACTGGAACTATTTGATGTGTATCGCGGTGTAGGGGTTGCACCAGGTCACCGAAGTCTTGGTTTTAGGTTGCGTCTTCAAGAACCTGGCGGCACGATGACTGAGGCAGATATCGCCGAAGTGCAGCGCGGGTGTATTGCTGCTGCAGAAAAAATCGGCGCGCAGTTGCGTAGTTAGTGAACTCCGTATAATTAGTTATCGGAGGGATCATGGGGAAAATTCCCCATGCGTCGCAACGCAGAACTTTGTCGTTGCAGGATCTTGTTCCAAAGGTGTTCGGGTTCAAGATCAACGAGATCATTCATGTGAGACTCCACAATCCACCACGCACCTTCAGCAATCTCGGCATCAAGTTGAGATGGTCCCCAACCGGAGTATCCACGGAAAACACGATGAGGGTCACTGTGGTGAGCAAGATCAACGATCATGTCGACAAAACCAATACCAGTGGGTGAGTGGGGATCTTGAGACAGGCAGATAAATGATTCAGGTGCCACTGGTCCGCCATGAAAGTCCACTCTGGGACCTGTGGCTGTCTCAATCCATTGTGCAATTGGCGATTCGGCCGGAGTGTTCAATGGGGAACCGGGACGATTCAAAATGACCCCCATAGTTCCCTCGGTGTCCTCATGTGCAAGAACGAGAACCACTGAGCGCACGAAGTGAGGGTCGTCCAAAAGGGGGCGCGCTAGCAGCAAGCAGCCGGCCTGTAAAGGAATCATTGCATTATCATTCACTAGAGCGTATAGTAATACATCTATGATAAAAGTCGGCATTGTGGGGGCATCTGGGTACACGGGCGCTGAATTGTTGCGCCTATGCGCTCAGCATCGCGAAGTGGAAGTCGTCGTAGCGACAGGGGATTCCCAAGCCGGAACCTTGGCTTCGGTGCTGTATCCCTCGTTGGCAGGGGCCTATCCCAATTTGGTGTTTGATGAATTTTCTGCCGAGAAATTCTCTGGTCTCGATGTGGTGTTCTTAGGCATACCCCACGAGGCTGCATTAGAGATTGCCCCACAATTAGTGGACAAGGTCGGATGTGTTATTGATCTTTCAGCCGCGTATCGACTTAAAGATGCATCTCTGTATCCGACTTGGTACGGGTTTGAACACACTCAACCTGAGTTATTGAAAAAAGCGGTGTATGGCCTCCCTGAGCTCTATCGCAATGAACTGGTGGGTGCGTCTTTGATTGCGACACCAGGCTGTTACGTCACTGCTGCATCTTTGGCGCTGACTCCTTTGGTGAAATCAGGAATTGTTGAGCCTGAAGGAATTATTGTGGATGCCGCATCGGGTGTGAGTGGTACGGGTCGTGCTCTCAAACACACATCACTATTTTCAACGGTGGATGAAGATTTCACTGCTTATGGATTGCTCGATCACAGACACACGCCCGAGATTGAACAAGTAACTGGTGCTCAGGTGTTGTTTACGCCACACCTTGCGCCGATGAACAGAGGCATCTTGGCCACCTGTTATGCACGACCTCAAGGAAGCACGCCTACAACGGCCTCGTTATTGGCTGCACTTGCAACTTTTTACCGTAACGAACCATTTATGGTGATTCGACCCCAGGTGCCATCCACAAAGGCGACATTGGGAACAAATTGTGTCCACGTGACAGCACGATATGACGAGCGCACGGGATATGTGATGGTGTTGGCAGCTCTTGACAATATTGCTAAGGGCGCATCAGGTGGCGCAGTGCAAGCAATGAATGTTGCACTTGGTATTGAAGAGACGCTTGGGCTCAATTCAGTGGGGGTGTATCCATGAGCGTGGTGAATACCGCACAAGTTCTTGTAGAGGCATTGCCCTACATCCGTCGTTTCACCGGACGCACTGTGGTGGTCAAATACGGCGGCAACGCTTTGGCAGGTACATCGGATCACGATGCTCTTGCATTATTTGCAGAAGACATTGTGCTGATGCATGCCGTGGGTATTCGTCCAGTAGTAGTTCATGGTGGAGGGCCTCAAATCAATGAGATGCTCTCAAAGTTAAACATCGAATCAACTTTTTCTCACGGTCTTCGTGTCACTGATGCAGCGACAATGCAGGTTGTTCAAATGGTGCTGAACGGGCAAGTCAATCCCCAAATTGTGGGCGCCATTAATACCCACGGCAATGTTGCGGTGGGTGTGTCTGGTGTTGATGGTCGCACCTTGCAAGTCACTCCACGCAGTAAAGACCTTGGCTTTGTGGGTGACATTGACAAAGTGCGACCACACGTAATTCAAGGGTTGCTTGATGACGGTTTCGTTCCTGTCTTGTCCACAATTGGCGTCGATAAAGATGGACAGTCTTTCAATATCAACGCAGATACTGCAGCAGGTGCAGTAGCTGAAGCACTAGGCGCAGAAAAGATTATTTATCTCACAGATATTGCTGGACTTCGTCGCGATGTTGATGATGCTTCTTCATTAATACAGCGCACCACGGTGTCGGAACTGTTGAAACTGATCAATAGTGGCGTGATTTCTGGTGGAATGATTCCCAAAGTAGATAGCTGCATTCAAGCGGTGCGTGGCGGGGTTAAGAGTGCTCACATTCTTGACGGACGCATAGCGCACGTGTTGTTGTTGGAACTATTCACCGACCATGGTGCCGGAACAATGATCACAGGAGATGTGTCATGACGCATGCTTTTATCAGTCAACAAGAAGTAGCCGATCTGAATGACGGGCATAATTACTGTCCGTTTATTCCGGTATTTGGAGCACCCTCGGTCATTTTTGAACGCGGACAAGGAACGCAGTTGTGGGATGTTGCAGGGAAACGGTATTTAGATTTTCTTAGTGGAATAGCAGTTGTGTCTCTTGGGCATGCCAATCCTGTAATTGCTGCAGCCATCTCGCAACAAGCCTCAACTTTGTTGCATGTGTCCAATTTTTTTGCGAACTCAACGGCAACAAAAGCTGCTGTTGAACTGTCGGCTCTGATGGAAGAGGCGGGAGCAGGTCCAGGTCAGGTGTTTTTCTGCAACTCAGGCGCCGAAGCCAATGAGGCTGCCCTGAAACTGGCAAGAAAGTTTGGCGGTCGCGGACGCCATGTGATGGTCTCGGCATTGGGCAGCTTTCATGGCCGCACTTTTGGAGCGCTTGCGCTTACTGGTCAGCCATCAAAGCATGAGGCTTTTCAGCCCATGTTGGACGGTTTTCGCTATTGCGAATATGGAGACATTGCATCTTTGGAAAAAATGCTTGATGCGCAAGTGGCCGCAGTTTTTCTAGAACCCATTCAAGGTGAAGGTGGAGTGATTCCTGGGGATGCGCAGTACTTGCAATCTGTACAAAAATTGTGTCGAGAGCGTGGCATTTTGCTGGTGATTGATGAAGTGCAAACAGGCTTTTGTCGCACCGGTAAGTGGTTTGGTTTTGAACATTCAGGAATTACACCCGATGCAGTGACTTTTGCAAAAGGCATGGGCAATGGAATGCCCGTAGGCGCATTATGGGCGCGAAAAGATGTGGCCTCGGTGATGCAGCCAGGTGACCACGGCTCAACCTATAGCGGTACGGCATTGGCAACATCTGCTGTACGTGCTGTGATCTCAGAGATGAAACGACTCGATGCAGCCCAACTGGCTATCACCCGCGGAGCACAACTCACTGAAGGTCTACAGAAGTTCTCCCAAATTGATCATGTGCGTGGTTCTGGTTTGCTGTTGGGTGCCCAGTTGGTCCCCGGACTTGAAACAAAAGATGTAGTTCCTGCGTTGTTGGAAAAAGGGCTCATTGTTAATGGTGTAAATGCAACAACATTGCGTTTCGCGCCTCCGTTGACTGTGTCGCAAGAAGAGATCAATGAAGCACTGTCAATTCTGGGTGAGGTGCTGTCATGAATCATCGACACCTTGTTGATATCGCGTCTTTAGGCGCCGAGACTGTGCGAACGATCGTGGAACTATCTCGTTCACTAGACCTTCAACACAGCAAGCCGTTGACAGATGCAGGCGTGGGCTTGATCTTTGAGAAGCCTTCAAATAGAACCCGTCACTCCATGGAAATGGCTGTGGTTCAACTTGGCGGTCACCCCATCTATACACGTGGTGAAGAAATTGGTTTCGACGTGCGAGAGTCAGTTGAAGACGTCACTCGGATTATGGCCGGTTACCACAAGGTGCTTGCGGCACGTGTGTTTTCTCACACCGTGATCAAGCGAATGGTTGCCTGTGATGTGATTCCTGTGATCAACATGTTGAGCGATGTTGCTCATCCACTTCAAGCACTAGCTGACATCATCACAATGGAAGATGAATGTGGCGACATTGCTTCGTTGTCGGTGGCTTGGGTGGGGGACTACAACAACGTGGCCCGCTCCTTGAGTGAGGCGGTGCTACTTCTTGGTGGAACAATCTCTTTGGGTTGCCCCGTTGGATTTCAGGCAGATGACGCAGAGATGCTTCGGTTGTCATCACTTGGTGGATCTATTCATCAGACAACAGATCCTCGTGTGGCGGTCAAGAATGCTGACGTTGTTCACACAGATACATGGATATCGATGGGCCAAGAGGCTGAAGCTATTGAGAGGCGGAAGATCTTTTCTTCGTATTGCGTCACACAAGAGTTGATGAATCTGGCATCACCAGGTGCCAAATTTATGCATTGCATGCCTGCTCATCGTGGTGAAGAAGTGAGCGCAGAAGTATTCGATGGCCCAGCAAGTGTTGTCATCTCTCAAGGTCATCACAGATTAACTGCCGCGCGTGGTGCGTTGGCTTGGGTAAGTGGAGTCACCGTATGAGTTCCAAACAACAACGTCAACAATTGATTTCGCGATTGATTGACCAGCGACCTATCTCGAGTCAACCTCAGTTGCTAGAGATATTGAAAGAACACGGCATCGAGGCCACACAGGCAACACTGTCGCGTGACCTAGAAGAACTTGGTGCGGTCAAGATTCGGGTCGCCGGCGGAGATACGGCATATGCAATTGCCGAGTACGCACCTGCCCGAATTGCGCCAAGCGAACAATTGCGTCGTGTCATGGCCGAATGGGTTGCAGAGGTGAGCTCTAGTGGAAACCTTGTAGTGGTTCGAACGCCGCCTGGTTGTGCACATGTTGTTGCATCTGCACTTGATAGAAGTGGTTTCGATGGTCTTTTGGGAACTGTTGCGGGCGATGACACCATCATGTGTGTAGCTACTGAAGAGATTGGCGGGGCTGGTTTGGCTGATCAATTCAGAATGCTTTCTGGCGTCACAGACGTCACTGGTGGAATCCCCCGCAGAAAAGGAGTAAGTCATGTCTGACAAGAACGTATCCAAAGGTGCCGCGTTATGGCACGGAAGGTTTGAGACCAATCCTGCTGATTCTTTGGTGGCCTACACCGAGAGTCTCTCTTTCGACCAACGTCTTTGGGCCGATGACATCGCAGGCTCACATGCTCATGTGTCCATGTTGGTCACTGTGGGAATTCTCAGTGCTGCAGATGGGGTGGCGATTCTTAGCGCACTTGATCAAGTGGCTCAAGAATTTGCTACTGGTAATTTTACTTTTGAGCCCACGGATGAAGACATTCACACCGCTATTGAAAGGCGGGTCACTCAGTTAGCAGGGGAGCCTGGCGCACGTCTTCACACTGGTCGTAGTAGAAACGATCAAGTAGCAACTGCTCTGAGATTATGGTGCAAGCGGGAAGTTCGCCGCGTACGTCATGCAGTTCTTGATCTCGTCGATGTACTTGATGCGCGTGCCGATGAGGCAGATGCTCAAGTGCCGCCGATGAGATTACCGGGATACACACACTTGCAACATGCACAGCCAGTTCTGTTGTCGCATCATCTACGCGCCCATGCCTGGGCGTTGTTGCGTGATGTGGATCGTCTTAGCGATGCTCTGGTGCGTCTAGATGTCTCACCACTTGGTGCTGGTGCTTTGGCGGGTTCTTCTCTTCCGCTTGATCCGCAGTTTTCTGCAACACAAATGGGTTTTTCCTCAGTGTTTGCAAACTCTCTCGATGCCGTCTCGGATCGTGATTTTGTAGCAGAGATTCTTTTTGATATCGCACTTATTGGAGTTCATCTGTCTCGCATTGGAGAAGAGTGGGTGTTGTGGACGAGTGCAGAGTTTGGTTTTGCATCACTCGATGATGCGTACGCCACGGGCTCTTCAATGTTGCCTCAGAAAAAGAACGCAGATATTGCGGAACTTGCCCGTGGGAAAACTGGTCGATTCATTGGCAATCTGACATCTGTGTTGTCCATGTTGAAGGGTCTTCCTTTGGCGTATAACCGTGATCTTCAAGAAGACAAAGAACCACTATTCGATTCTGTTGACCAGGTATTGCGTGCATTACTTGCGTTGCAGGGAATGATCTCAACAGCGACATTTCACGTCTCGGCGATGAGTTCTAGAGCCGATGCTGAAGCACTGGTTGCCACAGATGTTGCTGAATGGCTCGTTCACAACGGAATGCCATTTCGGCAAGCCCATGGCGTGGTCGGTGCAATAGTGCGTGATTCCATTGCCACGGGGCGACCCATGGTGGACCTAGTGCGTGAACATTCCCAGCTGGGGTCAGAGGCCGCACAATTGTTTCATCAAGGTGTTGCGGTACAGCGAAGATCAACATCTGGGGGAGCGGGACCGTTGGCATCTGGTGAACAACGCGAACGTTTGCATGGACGAATTCAACAGTTAAAAGGGCGTCTATAAATGGCATACACCGAGACAATCCGTGTGCGGTACCACGAATGCGACATGCAAAATGTGGTGTTCAATGCCAACTATTGGATGTATGCCGACGATGCAGTTGCACAATTTGTGCGCCACGCAATTGCAGCTGAGACGGGCAATGAACCTGACTTAGTGAACTTTTCTGACGTGGGCTTTGACTTTATGTTGAAGACCGCACAAGGAACGTGGCACAAAGGCGCCACTTATGGCGACATCATCACAGCAAGATGTGCTGTGTCGCGGTGGGGTAACACTTCTTTTGACGTCACTGTGCATATGTTGGTAGACGATGAACCAGTTTTTGACTGCATCATCACATATGTCAGTACCACGCCTGGTGCCCCAAAGCCTGTTGAGGTGCCTGAGATGATTCGCCGCGCCTTAGATCGTTCTCTTTAGAGCAACCAGTTCAATCCGTAGCCGTGGTATCCCACTTCTGCTACACGAAAATGCTGTGGCTCTGGTTCTCCGCTCCAAATGTCAACTTGAACGTCGGCATGAGGTCCATCTGGTTCCATGCGTGCCCACACCAGGGGAGTTGACGGCGTGGCGTGCTGGCCTGCTTCAAGAAGGGCACGAGTGAAGTTTTTTTGAACATTCGTTCCAAGGTATTGCCACACAATGGAATGAAAAATCAATGCGGCACGTTCACGCGGTCGGTCCAATTGATCACGCACCCATGTGTCGGCTGATTGATGATCAACGATGGGTCGATATTGCTGGGCGATTTCAATAGCGGCTTTGGTGCGCGCAAAACGCTCTTTTTGGTCGGGCCACACAAATGAGAGCAATCTCGTTGCGTCGTCATGGTCGGTGACGTCAATGGGTGATACATCTGTGCCCCGACGGCGATGTATTCGTGCCGCAGTGAGTGGGATCGCTGGTGTATGGGTAAACCAGTCACCCATCATGCGAATAGGAGATAGGGGATCTCCCATACGTAGTTGATGTGAACATGCGTAGTAACGATCACAGTTGAGGTTTAACCCCGCACTGGTTCCCACTTCGAGTAAGTCCACATCGTGAATGTCCAGTGAAGTCAACCAATGCAATAACGAAAGGTGAACTACACATCGACCCACCTCGTTGGTCTGTACTTGTTGAGTAAGTGCTACATCAATCTCATCAAGATGATCACGCATGTAGGCAATGACATCGGCAGTGAAATCGTCGCCGGGTTTTCCACCCACGCTGGGATAATGACGTGCTAAACGGTCGTCTTTTCCTTGCAGCACAATGCGATGCAGTGCTCCTGCTAATCGAAGCGGGAGAGCATCGTGAATCGGCCGCTGGCTTCGCCCAGCCAAAAGGGCATAGGTGCGACCGTTATCGGCGTAGTCCACAGCAAGATCATGAAATAGTCGCGCGTACATGCGAGAGCCCGTTGCTTCGCAGCTCTTTGCTTGGACCTGTAAGGACAAAAGGATTTGGTCCTGCTCTTCAAACAATGTGAGATCTGGCGAAAATGGGGGAGAAAGCACTAAACAACAATAGAGAATAGGACGCTGTCACCACGCTCCGACATGGCAACATAGAGAGGTGACAACTCCGGGACTTCTTGCCGATCTGACAGCCCGTGGGCTCATTCACGACTCCACCGATGCAGCAGCGTTAGAAGCCAGGCTTGACAGTGCACCGATTGGGATTTATGTGGGGTTTGACCCCACGGCAGATTCGTTACATGTGGGTCACCTTTTAGGCCAAATCACTCTGCGTCGCTTCCAACTTGCAGGACACCGCCCTTTTCCCTTGGCCGGTGGCGCCACTGGCATGGTGGGCGATCCATCAGGCAAGAGCGAAGAGCGCAACCTACTGGATGCTGAAACTTTGGCGCGCAATGTCGAGAGCATTAAAAATCAATTGCAGAATCTTTTGGATTTTTCACCGGGAGCCACATCTGCAACTTTGGTGAACAATGCCGATTGGACATCGCACATCACAGCATTAGATTTTTTGCGCGACGTAGGAAAGCACATCACTGTGAACCAGATGATGGCAAAAGAATCAGTAAAGAATCGTTTGAATTCTGAAAACGGATTGTCCTACACCGAGTTCAGTTACATGTTGTTACAAGCTCATGATTTCAAATATTTGTGCGCTGAACACAACGTGGAATTGCAAATGGGTGGGTCCGATCAGTGGGGGAATATCACTGCTGGCATTGACTTAATTCGAAAAACGTTGAGCCGCAGTGCATTCGGTGCAACATGGCCATTGGTAACGCGTAGCGATGGACAAAAGTTTGGGAAAACAGCAAGTGGTGCAGTGTGGCTTGATCCCTCGCGTACGTCGCCATATCAATTTCGACAGTTCTGGATTCAGATGGCCGACGATGACGTAGAAAAATATCTCGCGCAGTTTTCGTTGTTGCCACTTAGTGAAGTGCATGCAATTCTTTCTGAACATCGCACGGCGCCAGGTCAACGACTCGCACAGCGCACCTTGGCAAACGAAATGACTGCACTTGTGCATGGCCAAGACGCAGCACGCGATGCCGAAGGTGCAGCTGATGTGTTGTTTGGCGCTGACCCCACAACTGCATCGCTAGCAGCTCTTAGTGCTGTTGCCCGCGAGGTGCCTAGCTCAACTATTTCTCGCAGTGATCTCGATGATGTCTTTGGACTTTTGGCGCGCTGTGGGATAGTTGCCTCTACGTCTGAGGCACGACGTGCGGTGCAACAACGCGGTATTCGCGTGAACGGTGTGCCCTTAGAAGACGGGCAAACCCTTGCCCACAACGGGTTTCTTCATGAAAAGTGGATTCTTCTCCGCAAAGGAAAGACCACCTATCACCTGCTTGAACTGGACCACTAGTCGCTAGTTATCCACAGATACGGGTACCGGAAAAACTTCTCAAACCCGTGTTGTGAAAGGGGTTCGGGCTCCGTTAGCATGGCAACTCGCCCCTATAAAGCGTTTCGTTTTATTTGGGGGTCGGTATCACTGCTCCACAGCACATACCGAGAGCAATTGCTCCTTGAAAACAGAAGAGAAGACTGAACGCCAGTGCGGGCAGCGAGGCGGCTTAGGCCGTCGACGTTGTCTGTCAATTCAGGGATGGACTCCAATCCATCCCAAAACAAAAACAAAAATAAAGTTAGGAACTGGGGCTTCGGGGTTATTCCCCCCGAGCTCCACGGACTTTCCAGAACGCCACCTTCACTTGTGAAGGAAGTTCTTGACGGAGAGTTTGATCCTGGCTCAGGACGAACGCTGGCGGCGTGCTTAACACATGCAAGTCGAACGGGATCCATGTTGTAGCAATACTTCGGAAGATCTAGTGGCGAACGGGTGAGGAACACGTGAGAAACCTGCCCCGGACTTTGGGATAACAGTTGGAAACGATTGCTAATACCGAATGCCGTCGCGAAGTGGCATCACTTTGCGACGAAAGAATTTCGGTCCGGGAGGGTCTCGCGGCCTATCAGCTAGTTGGTGGGGTAACGGCCTACCAAGGCATCGACGGGTAGCTGGTCTGAGAGGATGATCAGCCACACTGGGACTGAGACACGGCCCAGACTCCTACGGGAGGCAGCAGTGGGGAATCTTGTGCAATGGGCGCAAGCCTGACACAGCAACGCCGCGTGCGGGAAGAAGGCCTTCGGGTCGTAAACCGCTTTCAGCAGGAACGAAAATGACGGTACCTGCAGAAGAAGGTGCGGCCAACTACGTGCCAGCAGCCGCGGTGACACGTAGGCAC
The DNA here is from genome assembly GCA_032121425.1 of Ilumatobacteraceae bacterium. Classification (GTDB taxonomy): domain Bacteria; phylum Actinomycetota; class Acidimicrobiia; order Acidimicrobiales; family Ilumatobacteraceae; genus UBA2093. The sequence continues at coordinate 13,520 of JAUMDU010000142.1, forward strand.
CAAGCGTTGTCCGGATTTATTGGGCGTAAAGAGCTCGTAGGCGGTTCAGCAAGTCGGGTGTGAAAACTCTGGGCTCAACCCAGAGCCTGCACTCGAAACTGCTGTGACTAGAGTTCGGTAGGGGAGCGGGGAATTCCTAGTGTAGCGGTGAAATGCGCAGATATTAGGAGGAACACCGGTGGCGAAGGCGCCGCTCTGGGCCGATACTGACGCTGAGG
>JAUMDU010000143.1:0-5483 GCA_032121425.1 Ilumatobacteraceae bacterium
TACGTTTCCTGCAGCAACGGTTACCACAATGCCCTCTGCAAGCATTTCCCTCACTTGTTGGTCAATTTCGTCGGCTTGAGTACCACGATCAACACCCAAACTTAAGTTGACAACGGCTGCTTTCCCAGAAACATGATGCGAACGAATCCATTTCAACGCGGCAACAACATTTTTAACGTTGCCATTGCCATTGCAATTCAATACACGTACCGCAATGACTGTTGCACCACGCGCAACTCCCACAGTTGATCCAGCAGCAAGCCCTGCTACGTGAGTTCCGTGACCATCACAATCACTTGTGCGTGGGCTGATTGGCGATTCTCCACTTGAAGTTACTGGATCGGCTCCAGGCACCACGCGGCCACCAAATTGTTCATGAGTGGACAACACGCCAGAGTCCACGACATAGATATTGACTCCTGCTCCTGTGAGCGCGCCCAAATCTGCATTGCCATCTAGTGGCCCATTGCGTTGATTAATGCGATCGAGATGCCACGGCACACTATTGGCCGCAGATTGTGCAGCAGGGGCAACTGTGGCGAGCCCCATAAGGCTCACTACACAAAAAACCCAAATACGACGCTTCACAGAGTTACATCGTAGAGGGTGTTATCCAGTAAGTTTCATCACGAACATTCACAGAACTACTTCTTTGAGATTTTCTTCTGCAAGGCAGCAAGACGCTCTGCAAACCAAGGCTGACGCGTGCTCCACAACTGTGGTTCCAACTCTCTGGCAACGGCATCTGAATGTGTCTGCACATCTGCCATGTCTTGAATGGTTTTCTTCACACTCTCAAGAAGTGGTCGGGGCGCCTCTGCTGCACGAGCGCCCAAACGTTGTGCTTCCACCAATAATTGATCATCATCTACACATTTCCATACAAGTCCCACACGTTCGGCTTCTGCACCATCGAGAATTTCACCAAACACCACAGTGGCAAATGTTGCTTGCGGGCCTGCGATGCGTCGCAACATCCAGGTATGTCCGCCACCTGGGTGAATACCAATTTGTAGAAAACGCGTATCGAATTTTGCCCGCCGAGCCGCAATACGAATGTCGCATCCCAATGCAAGATTCATTCCTGCACCAACTGCTGCACCATTTACTGCTGCGATAGTGGGCAACGGACTCCGCGCGATGCGCAAGAACCCTTCATAAATAACCCCAAGGCTCTCCCCCGTGGCTTCGGCAAGATTTCCCAAGTTGGCACCTGCACAAAACGCAGGCGCTGCACCTGTAACCACCAAAGCACCAATATTGGGGTTTGCTTCAATCTCATCCATCGCTGCGATGATCTCGGCCACCATCGGGGCGGTCAATGTGTTGCGTTCATCGGGGTTGTTTAGTGTCAAGGTGGCGACGGAATCAGTGACTGTAACGGTGACAAGGCTCATACAAATATTCTTTCACACCACTTGATGGCTTTTACCGTTGAGTGAGTATTGGCCACGGTGACAATGACTACGACTCCAATGACTACGGTGAAACCATGACTGATGTGATCACCTATGAAGTATCTGAACGAATCGCCACATTGACTCTCAATCGTGCCGGAGCACGCAATGCTCTCAACACTGAGGTTTTGCGTCTCTTGCCTCAATTCATGCAAAAAGCCGATGCCGACCCCGATGTGGACGTCATTATTCTCACGGGTGCAGATCCGGTGTTTTGTGCAGGGCTTGACCTCAAAGAATTAGGTGATACAGCTGACAACTTGCGAGGCACCGGTGCCGATGGCGGGAAAAACTCGACGGGTGCGCGTGGGCCATTCCCTCAACTCACCAAACCGCTCATCGGGGCAATCAATGGAGCCGCTGTCACTGGTGGTTTTGAACTTGCATTGAATTGCGATTTTCTCATCGCATCTGAACACGCAAAGTTTGGCGACACGCATTCACGTGTGGGAGTGATGCCAGGATGGGGTTTGACGGTGTTGCTGCCACAAGCAATTGGTGTACGCCGCGCACGAGAGATGAGCTTTACCGGAAACTTCATGCTCGCAGATGAAGCTCTCGCATTCGGCTTAGTGAACCATGTGGTGCCACATGATCAACTCATGCCCTTCACCCGCCAAATTGCACGCGACATCGCAGGCAACGAACAAGACGGTGTGCGCAATATTCGCGCCACATATGCACACCATGTACAAGACGAACAAGATTGGGAATTCGAATCACAAGCCGGTGCTCAATGGCGCCGTGAACAATTTGATCCCAAAAAAGTTGCAGAGCGACGCGCCAAAATTATGGAACGTGGCCGCCAGCAATAAATTACGAAGCCGACATCTCCGAGACGGCCTTAACTTCAATGCCGCCTCGTGGGCGTTGTGTAAGCACGACGCGCACATGATGCGGTTGGGCTGTTGCCATCACTTCACCAGCAATTTCTGCGGCCAGTGCCTCAGCAAACACGGCACGGTCACGAAAACCCCACAGGTACAACTTCAAACTTTTTGATTCAATGCAATGGGCATTGGGTACGTATTCAATAACGAGGGTCGAAAGATCGGGTTGTTGTGTGACTGGACACATCGACGACAATTCATCAGTAGTAAAAGTGACGCTAGTGACATGTGAAGGCGCAGGAAAGACCTCCACATGTTGAATGGGTTCGCGCACGGTGGCGCCAAGAACAGTCAAAGATGATGTGTCACTCATAGGGTTACAGCGTAGGGACTATCGCAAGTCGTCGGGCAACAAACCAATAAGTGGTACTAAGGGGCGTGGGCCCACATGTGAAATCACTTCGGCAGCCGCAATGGCACCAATGCGTGCACAACTTGTGAGATCTTTCCCTTGGGTAAGTCCACGTAGGAATCCTGCTGCAAACAAATCTCCGGCGCCAGTGGTGTCTACCACTGCATCTACTGGTGCAGCCGGCACTACATGCACATCATCACGAGTCACAATCACAGAACCTTTTTCACTGCGAGTGACCGCTGCGATGTGACAATCATGACGCAATAAAGCCACTGCTTCATCAAAGTCGTCTACTTCATAGAGTGACTTCAATTCATCTTCGTTGGCAAACAACACATCAATCTCGTCGCGCACAAGTGCACGGAAGTCACTGCGGTGTCGATCTACACAAAATGCATCAGACAAAGTGAGTGCAACAACACGGCCGTGGCTATGTGCAAGCGATGCTGCTTGGCGAAATGCCTGCTTTGCCTCATCACGATCAAACAGATATCCCTCCAGATACAACACAGCGCCTGCGGCGATTACCGATGCATCAAGATCATCGAAGGCCAACAAAGTGGACACACCCAAATAGGTATTCATTGTGCGTTGGGCGTCTGGGGTGACTGCAATAATGCAACGACCTGTTGGGATATCACTTGCGGGGCCGCCAGAGAGAAACTGCACACCCATCGACACCATGTCGGAGGCGAACTCTTGACCTAAGTCGTCGTTAGATACTTTTCCAATGAAGGCCACTTCCCCACCCAGGCTTGCTATGCCCGCGATGGTGTTAGCCCCAGAGCCTCCGCTCGTGCGTGTGGTGGACCCCACGGCAGTGGTGAGCTGCACGGCACGATCGGTTTCAATGAGGGCCATCGAGCCCTTAATCATCGACTGTGCAGCCAAAAACGCATCGTCCACCATGGCAATCATGTCGACGAGGGCGTTACCCACACCCACGACGTCGTAGAGGATTCCCTCTTTGTTCGTAAGGGCAGGAACATGGGCAGTGAAAGGATGTTGGCGTGGCACGATTTACCACCGTAGTCCGCACGCACCCACCACTAGCCTTCATCGAGTGAGCCATCTACACAATCCTCATCGTCTGCCCCGCACCGTTGTGCCTTCGCGCTACAAGGTCTCCTTGGCGCCCCAACTCGATGAGGCCTCATTTACTGGCATTGTGTCCATCTCGGCCACTGCTTCTGAGTCCACCAACGAAATTGTTCTTAATGCCATTGAATTGACCATTCATTCGGTCACAGTCAATGGACGCGACTGCCCATGGGAGTTGATCGAAGATCTTGAACGACTGGTGATTAGCCACAACACAGTTGCGGGTGAATTAGAGATTGGCATTTCCTTTACGGGAATCTTGAACGACAAACTGCACGGCTTTTATCGCTCCACGTTTGTTGACGACGCAGGTAAGACACACACAATTGCCACCACCCAAATGCAATCCACAGATTGTCGTCGAGCGTTCCCATGTTTTGACGAACCCGATTTCAAATCAGTATTCGCCGTTGATCTCACCGTGGGTGAGGACTTGTTGGCAATCTCTAATAGTCCAGAGGTTCGACGTGAAGATCGCGGCGATGGCACCGTTCGTGTGTGGTTCTCCGACACGATGGTGATGTCCACATATTTGGTGGCTTTTGTGGTCGGCCCATTAGAGGCAACTGCGCCGGTCATGGTTGGCGACGTGCCATTACGAGTGGTGCATGTTCCTGGCAAATCACATCTCACCGCATTTGGTCTTGAGATTGGTGCATTTGCTTTGGAATGGTTCCAGAACTACTACGGCATCGCCTACCCCGGTGAAAAAGTAGATCTCATTGCATTGCCGGACTTTGCCATGGGCGCAATGGAAAACGTGGGGTGCATCACGTTCCGTGAAGTGTTGTTGCTCGTTGACCCTGCAACATCTACACAAGTTGAACAAGAACTTGTTGCCGATGTGGTCGCCCATGAGCTAGCGCACATGTGGTTTGGCGACTTAGTCACCATGGGTTGGTGGAATGGCATTTGGCTCAACGAAGCATTCGCTACTTTCATGGAGATTGCGGCCTGTCACGCATTTGCACCACAGTGGAAACGCTGGACATCTTTTGGTCTGGAACGAAGTGCAGCATTTGAAGTGGACTCACTGCATGCCACGCGCACTGTTGAATTCCCTGTGCATTCCCCCCAAGACGCCGAAGGAATGTTTGATGTACTCACATATCAAAAAGGCGGCGCGCTCTTGCGCATGTTGGAGCAATATCTCGGCGAAGATCGTTTCCGTGCAGGCGTGAGTCATTATTTGAAGAAGCATTCCTACGGCAACACCGAGACCAATGATTTGTGGGATGCCATTGAAGAGATTGTTCTCAGCGACGGCGGCGATGCAGTACCTGTGCGCCAACTCATGGATTCATGGATCTGGCAGGCCGGCTATCCACTGGTGTCTGCACAACTCGATGGCACAGAACTTGTGTTATCACAACGTCAATTCACGTATGACAACACACCGAATGCAACAGTATGGGTGGTACCTATTCATGTGCGCAATGGTGACACCACCGTGAAGGTGTTGCTCACTTCAGAATCAATGCGCGTGGCATTGCCTCACCCCGATGCACTGGTAGTCGTCAATGCGCAGGGGCCAGGTTTTTATCGTGTGGACTACTCCGCAGAGTTAATGACACGCCTCACAGGCGACGCACTTGCCACATTGGACACACTCGAGCGCTACAACTTGGTAGACGATGCATGGAATGCCACACTTGCGGGCGCCATGTCGAGCACTCAGTT
>JAUMDU010000144.1:0-1738 GCA_032121425.1 Ilumatobacteraceae bacterium
CCCCATCACTGCGCAACATTTTTAAGGAACGTGAAACCGATGTTTCACTTCCAGTGCCATCACACGGCAATCTCACTGCATGGGCACAACAAGGAATTCTGTTGCTCAACAGTGTGCTCACAGTGAGGGAAGGCGAAGCACACAGCCACCAAAACCAGGGTTGGGAGACCTTCACAGATCACGTGATTTTCTTTCTCAACACACAAAAAACATCGTGTGTATTTGTGCTGTGGGGATCACATGCTCAGAAAAAGAAGCACCTCATTGATGTTCAGCGTCATCACATTGTGACAGCCCCTCACCCCTCGCCCCTTTCGGCGCATCGCGGCTTTTTTGGAAGCCGGCCGTTCAGCAGCATCAACAACTACCTCATCAGCACAGGGCAAACAGCCATAAATTGGGAACTTCCTATTGACCCCAATTGATGCCCTGCACGGATACACACACAAAGTCACGAATAGACCACACTCGTTACGCCTGACATCTGTGGACACTCGTGTGGGACAATCCAGTATGGCAATGAGTGCAAAACAATCGGAAAAATCGCGCCAAACCGATCTTAAAGTTGCACACAGCGCCGCAAAGGCGATTCACACTGTAGGTGTTGACCAAATGGCGCTGACCCGCGTTGCTGCTGATGCTGGATTTTCAAGTGGTGTCATTTATGCGCGTTGTGATGATCGTTCTGAATTAGTTGTTCTCGCATGGGAGAAAAGTTTTTGGCCCATGCTGTCCGAGATGATGACATTGCTCATAGATGCGGTGGTGTCCCAAAGCAATCAGAACATCGCAAAAATTAATGAACTTTTCCAACAGGCCACTGCCTCAGGTGCTGTTCCAGATTTGGGAAGCGCGATGGAGATTATTGTGTCGTCTCGTCGTGATGAAGTAGTTGCAGAAGTAATTCACAGAGACATCGCAGGATTGCTTGATGACTTTGGCGTAGGCCCCTCTACCGACGGAGCTAATCGGCAAGCAGCCGTTTCAGCGGTGAGCACACTTTTTGGAGCTGCTTTGTTGAACTCGGTCTACAACTCAGCGACCATCACACCCATCGATCCAACTGCACTTTTTGAACTGTTTAGCCACTCCATCAAGACAGCAACAAAACCCTCACGTAAGTCGGGGCCACTACGAAAAGCCACTCCTTATGAATTTCCCACAACCCGCGATGACATTCGAGATGCACTGATTTCTGCAAGCGAATACGTCATTGCTCGATCAGGTGTTCATCGCGCAACCGTCTCACGAATTGCGCGCCGCGCCGGGGTAAGTGTGGGTGCAATCTATGGCTTATACGAGAACAAAGATTCACTTGTTTCGGATTGTCTCGATGTGCTTTTCCCGCCACAAAGTATTCAAGACGCTAAAGACTGGGCAAGAGTTTTTACAGCGGATAATCAACGTGACATGGTCACTGAGATATTGACCTCTTATATGTCTCCATCTTTTCGTCAGTGGCGACAGTTCAGACTTGAATGTCTTATTGCAGCACGCCATTCACCAGATATCGCACATCAACTAGGAACGTATGCCTCACAGGCAAGGTCAATGATTATTGAAGCAGCATCTCGGGCGCCACATAATGCGAGCATTAGCCCAGACACTGGCATGTCAGCTCGAGCATCCGTGATTGGTCTTTCAGTTCTCGAGATTGTGGATCCCACGATTCAATTACTCGACTGGCGTTGGATACCAGTTCGCTAGTACCGAGCCCCAAAAAGGTTCAGTAGTGTCT
>JAUMDU010000144.1:1748-5058 GCA_032121425.1 Ilumatobacteraceae bacterium
TACATGCTCGCTGAACTTGCCTTCAAAGTCCGTAACAACGAAATTTCGCCTGTTGAACTTGTGGAGGAGTCTCTGCGGCGCATCGAAGCGGCGCAAGAACTCAACGCTGTTGTCGATCTCTATGCAGATGAAGCACTTGAGATTGCTCGCGCACATCAGCGCACTGGCAAAGTTGCGGGCTTGCCACTGTTGGTAAAAGACATGGCCCGAGTAAGGGGTCATGTCACGACCTCTGGCTCGCGCCTCTATGCAAAAGGCCCAGCCGACATAGTTGATGACACCGTGGTTGAACGTTTACGTGCCGAGGGCGCCATAGTTATCGGCCGCACTAATAGCCCTGAGTTTGGCGCCACTGCTTACACATCAAATTTGCTTTTTGGCGCTACACGTAATCCGTGGAACACAGAAAAATCACCAGGGGGATCAAGTGGTGGATCAGCAGCAGCATTGGCTGCTGGGCTTGCTCCTCTTGCTACTACTTCAGATGGTGGAGGCAGCGTGCGTGGCCCGGCATCCTCATCGGGACTTGTGGGATACAAACCCACAATGGGCGCCATTGGTCGAAATGTATTGCCGCGCTGGATTGGATTTTCCACACAAGGAGCCACTGGTTCAAGTGTGAATGATGTGCTGTATGAAGCAAGCATCACCGTAGGTGCCGCAACGGGTGACTTTCTTTCTCTCCCCCGCAATGGCATCAACTTGACACCCACAATGCCTCGTCAAGTATTGGCATGTCGCACATTTAGAGCCGACGTAGACCCTGAGATTGCTGCTCACTTTGAACACAGCCTTGAGGTGTTGAAACAAAGTGGAGTTGAAGTGAGCTACGTCGATTCACCATCAGATAACGACACCATTTGGAGTTGGTTTGTCATCTCCACCGCAGAACTCACACAAAGCCTGCGCCACGAAGAACACCGCTGGGATCAACTCACTGACTATGTGCAGGCTCAATTGCGTTTTGGTAAGTCTGTAACCATTGATCAATACATAGAGGCTCAACGCAAGCGCCACGAAGTTACCGCGCGCTTTGATGCCCTATTTGCCGACGGAGCAGTGCTCGTGACGCCTACAACAAATGCACGCGCATGGCCTGCTGAAGGCCCACTTCCCACTACTGCAGGCACTACATCTGATCCGATGATTACTTTGAACACACCCGACAACAACTTCACTGGTCATCCTGCAGTGAGTGTGCCAATGGGTCTTGACAACCATGGTGTTCCATGTGGGCTACAAATAATCTCGGCGCGTTGCGAAGATGGCGTAGCTCTTGGATTGGCACAGCACATGGAAAAGATTCAGCCTTGGCCACTTGTTGCGCCGGGTTATTCACCCTTCACATTGTGAAGCACTCGTGGTCTTAAAAGTTTGGAACTAAAGCAACTTTGCCAGCTACTTGTCGATTCTGAAGGTCCCGCATCGCTTGTATTGCGTGAGTCATCGGATACGCAACAGGTTCTACGGGATGCAATCGGCCTGCTGTAATTTGCGCCAACACTTCCATCAACATCTCGCCATTGGCCTGCTGGTTGCGCAACATCCATGCACCCCAGTCAATTCCCACAACTGTTCTATTGGTTAACAAAATATGATTTGCCGGCAACCGTGGAATGCCTGCAACAAACCCTACGACTAAATATTGACCACCAGGTGACAATGCACGCAGACATTGCTCGGCAAGTTCTCCACCCACAGGGTCATACACGAGATCAAGTTTGTTGTTGGACAACTCTCGTGCACGTACCTTCACATCTTCATTCAGAACATCAATAGCCGCAAAGGCCCCGCGGTCTAGTCCTAGTTGGCGTTTCTCTGCTGATGACGCTGCAACAATCACTTTGATCCCCATTGATACTGCGAGATCAACAGCAGCTAATCCCACACCACCACCGGCTCCAAGTACCAACATCGTGTCACCTTCTTGAAGAACTGCACGATGATGAAATGCAAACCAAGCGGTGAGATAGCTCTGCATAAATGTTGCACCCTGGCCATCGGTGAGCGAGTCAGGAATTCGCAATGCGCGAGACGCATGTGCGATTGCTTCATTGGAAAAACCACCCTGACCAATAGGTACGAAGACTCTGTCGCCAATTTGCAATCCCTCAACACCCACGCCCACTTCGGTAATACGTCCCACAATTTCAGAACCAGGCCGATATGGCACGGGTGGCTTGATTTGATACTTACCTTCAATCATCAATGAATCGACGTAGTTCACACCACAGGCCAACACATCCATTCGCACATGGCCTTCACCCAATTCGGGGTGTGGGGTCTCCACAATCTCAAGCGCATCAAGTGAACCAAGTTCTTTTACCAACATTGTCTTCATTTATGTGACCGTACTAGACGATGTCGCACAATCAAGACCCCGACTACCGTGTAGAGATGCTCCGCAACTTCACTGTCATGAGGGGAATGAAATTCATCGTTCTCATGGCCGTGATGTCCATCGTCATTCGAACATTGGCATCAGTTGGGCGCCCTATTGCACGCTTTGCTGATTCTGACGGATATGAATCTTTTCAAATTTTTGGAGAGATCAACCGTATGTGGCCGGTGCCCCTGATGTATTCACTGGTTCAATCAGATGTATCTCGCGTAATGATGCAGATTGCTATTGGATCTGTTGCTTGGATCTGGCTGGCAGTGGTCGTGTCTCGCATTACCCGATGGCCTCGCATCTCTTTCGCACTGATACTCACCCTTGGCTTGTCCCCTGAAGTTATTCGATACGACCTCACTATTTTATCTGAATCTCTCGGCATCAGTTTTGCCGTATGGGCGTTTGCCTTGTCTGTGGAATTGGTGACATCTCCCACTCGGCGCACTTGGATCTTGTGGTTCACTTCCATGGCATTTTGTTCAATGACACGTCCGACTCATCTCGTAATTCCCGCAGTTGTTGTACTGCCTCATGTGATTCGATTTCTTGCCTCCAAAGGCAAGAAAATCTCTGTGACCACTGTGGCGTTATGTGCGTTGATAGTTGTTGGCGTAGTGCAGGCGCAGGCAAATTCTTCAACTTCGCTTTTGAACTTGTACACGGTGCTAGCAGAGCGAGTGATGACCGATGACGACAGATACGAATGGTTTGTGAGTCGAGGTATGCCTGATGTTGCTGGCACACGTGACGTATTCGGATACGACTATCCCGCCGACCTTCCACCAGAGGTAGCCGAGATAGTGCAATTACCCGTGGGGCAGGCCCCACCCAGATTGATGCGCATAGGTGGGGTGTCTTTGGCGCAGTGGGCCCAAGAAGATGGCTGGAAAACATATCTCACGTACACAGTTACTC
>JAUMDU010000144.1:5068-7625 GCA_032121425.1 Ilumatobacteraceae bacterium
AGTTACTCACCCAACAGATACTGCATCTCGGCTCGCATCACTTGCAGGCCCCACGTTGAGTCCCCCCAATGGTGATTTTCTGCCTCTAGACAACGGCCCAATGCTTCCTGGAGTCGTGTTTGGATCATGGCAACTATGGAGTGTTCTCCTTGTTGTCGCAGCCGCAATGATCTATCTGCGATCACCCTCACGGCGGCTTGCACAACTCTTCATTTCGCTAGGCGTCATCTTGGTGTTGATGTATGCCGCATCTACCTTGACCTCAGGAATAGAACACCCGCGACATGCAGTCACCGTATCTGTGATGCTACGAGTGGCTGGTCTCAGCGCAATCTTGGCGGCTTTGACTACAACTAACGCTTGGACAAACCGCGACGCACACGACGACGAATCTTCTTGACTTTTCTTGCACGTAGGTCGGAGTCATCCATTTTGTCCATGCCATATATGCCAGCCCAGGTACAACGAGTACGTGTGGCGAACATTAAGCGAACGGAACGAAACGCAGTGCGTTTCCCAGGTTCTCCTTGCAACACGTTGACCCACTTTGGTGAGCCGTGTGTTGTCACCACGATGAGACGGCGCACATTTGTCAGCATTGGTGCAAGTCGTGCTTTGCCTTCGGGCAATGTCCATGCAACACCGTTCATCAACACCCGATCGAACCAACCTTTGAGTATTGCGGGCTGACCAGACCACCAAGTGGGATACACAAGTATCAAAGTGTCGCACCATTGCAGATCTTCCACGTGAGCTCGAAGTTCTGGCATGTGCTCAAGTTTTTGTGCAAGGTCACCCACGTGATTAAGCCGCTCGTATGCACTGAACACCGGATTGAACTTTTCGGCAATCAAATCATGTGTCCGCAGCTGGTGACCTGCACGTTCTACTTCATCACACACGGCTGCATACAAATTGCCACACATCGATTCCTTTGATGGGTGCGCAAATACAACTAAAACGTTCATGATTTCGCCAATGTGTTTTCAATGTGTAGCAAGAATTCATGTCGTTGTGTATCTGATGCTTTATCCATTTGATATAAACCGAGATGCGTGACACGGGTACGTTGTTGGGTGGCAAGACGAAGTGCACGAGAAATAAGTCTGCGCCCATTATCGTTCACAAGCCTCACGTACAGTTTTGGCGATCCATATGTAGAGATGACAAACATTTTTTGTACATGTTTAAGCCCGGGACTCACTTTCCCATCCTCACTGAATGAAAATGCCACACCGGGGACAAGCACTCGATCAAACCATCCCTTGAGTTGTGCGGGAACTCCAGACCACCATGTGGGATAGATGAACACGAGTTTTTCGGCGTTGCGAACAAGTTGGACATATCGCTCAAGCTCGGTAGGCACTTTGCCGGTACGCGACATGTACACCTGCCACTCATCGGTACCCATCACTGGATCAAATTCATCCGCAGCCAAGTCGATGATGTCTACATCGTGACCGGCTGTATTGAGACCACGTAATGCGGCATCGCGCATCGCAGAACAAAAACTTCCCTCCACGGGATGGCAATAAATAATGACTGTGTTCATGAGGTGATCATCTCCTACAAGAGATAGCCACTACCGTAACTGGCATGGCTGACCTTACGGGAAAATTCAAGACAGGAAAATTGCCCAAGATTGCCAAGGGCTCGGTCACCGTAACCATTGAACGAAGCCCATTAGAGGGCCACGAGGCTGAATTTGAGCAATGGTGTGACGACATGCTGGACGCCGTGTTGGACGCACCTGGCTGTCTGGGGGCCACGTTGTTGCGTCCAGGCAACTCCATAGATCCCTATCAAATGGTGTTTCGCTTTGTTGATGTGTTGCATCTTCGTCAATGGGAAAAATCTGATACTCGCCAACAACTACGCCAGCACACCGACTCTCTCGTTGCCTCTGAACGAGTGACGGTCACCGCCGGCACCGAACAATTCTTTACCGCATTGGGCGAAGTAGACCGCCACCGTTCGCGAGTGGGACGTTTTGTAGCTGATGTGGCCTGGGTTTATCCAGTGGCTTTAACTTTTACCGTGTGGTTGGCTCCATTTTTAGCCAAGATCGACATTCTCTGGCGTGTGCTGATCACTAGCGCACTCATTGGCGCGACAAGCAAGTACGCAACGGGGCCAGTGCGACGTTGGTGGCGACGTCGAAGAATGCTTCCTCAGAATCTCACGAATCTTTAGTTCTTTTTGGAAGGCACCGCACAGGCGTTCATTCTCAACGCGCGCGAGATATGTCGGCGATTGCGTGCAATCACTCGATACACACCCGAAGCCACCAGACGTACGCCTGGTGCGTTCATAATGTGTCCACAAAGACGCATCCATCGCTTAGACGACATCATCAATATGCGCGCTACAGCATCTGCGCCTTCAAAGTTGTGCGTCGAGGTAACCAGCCACACCGATCCGAGTTCTTCAACACCGTATTCGTAATGTGATTGCACCTCTAATGAGGCAATGTGACGTTCAATCCAGCGAGCAGATGCTTGGCAAATACCGCAGTCCCCGTCGTAGACAACGACTCCGGCAGACATCACAACTAGTT
>JAUMDU010000145.1:0-9382 GCA_032121425.1 Ilumatobacteraceae bacterium
TCGTCGGCACTAGCATGACTGGTATCGACATCTGGGACTTTTCGATTCACAATGTCGTCATAGGAAACAGCCCAAGTCGGCACTTCATGACCCGTTTCATCAGCGACCATGTACCAACGTTTAATCGATGGCAAACGTTCACGAACTTTTTCAATCACGTCTATGAACGCAGCATGAAAGACAACCGCCTCGGCATCAGCATTTGTAAACAAATACAGAATCTCATCGGGCCCATATCGATAATTGGTATTTACAGGCACATAACTACTCAGAAAAGCAGCACACATCGTCTCTAAATACTCAGGACCATTAAAGAGATACTGAGCCACTTTGGCACCACGTTCAAGACCTGCAGATACAAGGTCTGTCGAAAGAGCATTAGACCGCTGATAAAAATCACCCCATGAATAGGTGATGTCGCCAAATATTTGTGCTGGCCTCGTTGGGTCAGCGTGCGCTATCCCCTTTAGCAGCAATCCATAGTTCCACATATGCCCCCCTTTTTTATGTTCCCCCGAACATTACGAACCGTAGCAACTTTGTCGGGCCTCAGAGACATAACCTCGAATATATGGCTCGACTCAATAAGCGGCACGTCGAACAGTTGATGTCCACCTATGACACAGACCCCAAAGCAGCTCTGCTTGGGGCGCTCCACATTGTCCTGGGTGATCCCACTTTGAACTGGCCTGATGCGGTCAACTCCCTGCCCACCAGTTTTCCTAGACACGACATTGAACGATGCGACACCACAGCACTTGATGAATTACTGACTCATCTTGTGGAGTGTCGTGACCTACAACAGCCCTAAAGAATTGTTTTCCAGGGCTTGCTGCAAATGGCGGGTCGCCATCACTTCAAACATCTTGTCTCCACGAGCCGTGCGTCCCACAATCTGTGATGCAATGACCGCCATCACTATCCCCGAAATTGCTTCACGACGGTAATGATCTTTCACCCAATCGTGGTCAAGCTGGTGCCCGTATTGCTCAATGCCAGCGATGTATCGATCAACGAGTTCCCATTCATAGGTCCGACGCTCTTCGGGCAATAGACCCGCACCAATGAAATACGCAAGATCTCCGACCCCATTGCCATGCCCAGGAGTTTGCCAATCAACAACACAACACTCAACACCACCAGCCGGTGTAGAAAACAGCAAATTGTCAAGACGAAAGTCGCCATGAGTGACGGTAAAAGGTGCATCTTTTTTCATTACATACTCGCCAATTTTGGGAGCAAGCGCCTCAAGACACTCCACGCCCTCGCGACCCACTTCACTGATGATTGCCTCGGTGTAGATGCTTAAGAACCCAGGCATAAACATATTGAACAGTCCACTGAGGCGATCAATGTCGTCTGCTTCGCGTCGTTGCAACCAGTCCACATTGCCTAATGATTCATCGCCCCATCTTGGTCCCTGCATTTTGATGAGTTGATCCACGGCAAGTCGAGCCTGCCCGATTCCACATCCATCAATTTGATCACCTTGTTCTGCCGGCGCCATGTCTTCGAGAACGATGGCAATGTCACCAGTGTCTGAATTCCAATCTGCAAACCAGCATTTTGGTGAACGCACATCAATAGTGGTGACGAGTTCGTTATAGAACTTCACTTCACGTTCGTAGTTACGCAGCGCAACTCCTGTAGCGCGACTTGTGTCATCAGGTGACGCCATCTTGAGAACGACCGAGGATGGCACATGGGATGCATCGCTCGTTAACTGATAGCGCAAGTTCATTCCTACTTGGCCTTCACCGATGCGCTTGGGTTCGGACGCTAAGACTTCTGCGCCAAAAACCATTCCCCAGAAATCGGAATTAATTGAATGTTGGTTGTATTCCTTTTGCCCCACGCGAACTACCGTACACGCCCGCCACAAGAGCGATAGCGTTGAAACCGTGAGCAACCCCCTCCTTCGCCCGCGCTGGATACTTATCCATTTGGGTCTTGCACTACTGACCGCCACCATGGTGTTTCTGGGATTTTGGCAGTTGAACCGACTGGAGCAAAAACAGACCACCAATACACAAGTGATGGCCCGCACGGCACTCCCTGCGATTGATGTTCAAGAGATCTTGAGCACAGCGGACACCACACCTGCAGTCATCTACGACGACCTGCAATGGCGGGTTGTTATCGCCAAAGGCCAGTATCTTGCTCAAGACGGTGTGACCATCGTTAATCGATCACAAGATGCCATCGCTGGATATAGCCCAGTCACACCGTTCTTATTGGAAAACGGAACTGTTGTCTTCATCAACAGAGGGTTCGTTCCCTTAGCGCAGCCTGTACCCCCTCCATCTTCAGGTCCAGTGACGGTGAAGGGATACCTACGCACTTCACAAAAGCGCACTGTGCTCGGAGCAGTGGACTCCACCGAACCTGCGACAACCGAGTTTCATCGCATCGATGTGAACTTGTTATCCAAGCGACTCAATCAGACCTCTTTGCCTATGTACATACAGTTGATGGAAGAAACCCCAGCACTCAGTTCCTCGTGGCCCGCTCCTACACAGTTGCCTGAGCTCACCGAAGGTTCGCATTTTTCTTATGCGATGCAGTGGTGGTTTTTCTCTCTGGTATCACTCACTGGCTGGATTGTTGTGTCGCGTCGAGCTCTGCGATCACAGAGTTAATCCGCACGTTGCTCTAATGCAAACATTCGTTTGAATTGAGTCACCACATCTGGGCTCTTGTGGGTGACGTCCAATGATCGATAAACCGTATCAACGTTGACAGCAAGCCGACCGAATTCTCCCCACCCGGAGAATCCATTGAGTGCAATATCTCGCGCAGCATCCCATGCATCCATGCCGCCCTCAAAGCGATCTTTCGCTTCAGTGTTCACGAAATGTAAATAATCTCTGATGGCAACAACACCGGCTTTATCTGTCAAAGGACCGTGGCCTGGCACTATGTGATCAACATCAGAGGCACAAATCAAATCACATGCTGCAATCCAGTTATCGAGTGGCCCCGCCCATACAACTGGCGTTCCGCCAATAAACAAAATGTCTCCAGTGAAAACAGTCTTTGCGTCAGGTACGAAGACCAATGTGTCTCCTTGGGTATGGGCTGGCCCTACTTCTACAAGTTCCACCATTCGACCACCAACTTCACATTCAAGACGATCGTCAAAGGTTCGAGTGGGCAAAGTTAATTCAATGCCGTCAAAATGAAATTCACCAAAAAAATGCCGAAACAGATCACCAATTTCTCCCGGAGCATTATTCAAGGCAGCCAACATTGACGGTGGTACCTCTGCCATTTCATGGGCTGTTGCACGTGATGTGATTATCTCCGCATTCTTGACGAGTTGATTTCCGTAGCAATGATCTCCATTGGCATGCGTGTTCACCACCGTGTCAATGGGAGCTGAACCAACAAAAGGCGCCATCGCATTCAACATGTCTTGCGTGAGGCGTAGATCAAATAAAGTATCCACCAACAGCGAAGTACCGTCCCCTATGACGAGGCCGGCATTAGACCATCCCCAGCCACCATCAGGCTGAAGATAGGCGTGAATGCCATCGGCAATTTCATGGAGACCTAACGAGTAGTTCACGATAAAACCCTTTCAATCTCACGCGCTATGCGTCGCGCTTCTATTGTGACAGGTCCAGCAGGAGTCTCTGATGGAACCGAAGCCAATACCGATGCATCTGCGATGAACACACCCTCAACTAACCGTAAGGCTGCGTTTTTGAGCACTGCCTGAGAACACGATGCTGCAACGTGTGACACCGGGCGTAGATTGGCCCGAATCCATTCATCAAGATCTTCATGTGAGTAACCACGAAGAGCATCAATGGAAGTGCCTTCATCATCGGCATACACCCCATGGGCAATTGCGTCAAAAGATACATGTTCAACGGTCTCCACCAAGGCCAACAATGCCTCACGCATTGCCACAACATCGCGTGCATCATCCAACATATTCATCTGCACATCAAAGTTGCCATCAACCATCGACACCCAGCCACGACTATGTGGAGTCATCAGCATTACTGACACAAGACCAAGATGACTCTCAGACCATGAAGCACGTTCATAGGCAACAATGAGGTATTGCTCACCAGCACTGGTTCTCCCACGACGAATCACACCGGCATCAAAAAATGAACGAGAATCATTCCGCAACTCCACCGCAAACGTGAGCGAGGGATGATCTTGCAAACCGCGACCAATGTGTGGATTCAAAACCCCTGCAACGGACTGCAATAGAATTTTTGGCGTAGCTATCGCTCCAGCACACATGACTACAACATCGGCCTCAATGATCTTGTCTCGCAATCTCACACCTACTAGTGAGGACTCATTTCCCAGAACCTCCACGGCATCGCCAGAAACAATTTCGATGCGACCCTCATCGGCAAGATGCATGAGGGCTCGTCCGGGATTCCATCGACCGTGATTCCACCACATTTGACTCTGCTCACCGCCCGAGGCAAGAAGTGCTTGACCAACATCACCTAATTGATCTCGGCCTGCCAATGAGGTCATCCCAGAAGCTACGTCGGGAATTTGAGATGTGAGCAACAAGCCATTAATGGCACTCCCCCCGCCTACACAGTTGGCTTGCACATATGGAATCGTGGGCCCATCCGCAACGAGACGAACTTGATGAAGCGACTGAAGCGATTGATCGGCTAACACGTTCATAAACCGTGATTCATCATCGAGTCCCGAGTACAGCCCCGACTCCACCACAACTAATTCATGGTCTGTGCGACTTGCTAGCGACATAGACAACACCGCGCCACTTGTGCCCGCACCGACCACCACGATACGACGACGATTCAACGCACTAACCCTGAAGAGATTGCGTATGCGCAAGCTGTGCAAGGTGGGATGCGTCGTTGTATCGCACCAAACGCCACTTTGACCCCTGCACATGAACAAGTTCTGTCAGAGATGTGTTGATCGTGCTCAACTCAAAACGACCCGTTTGATGCATCTGCAAAGTGTGACGCATCACTGCATCAATGACCCCTGCATGGCAACTCACCACAAGTGTTCCGCCTTCATGATTGCGCACCGTGCGCCGAAGAGTCTCCATTACGCGATCATGAAATTGTGCAATCGTTTCTCCACCTGGATACACCACATCATGGGGATCGCCATCCCAACGTGGCTGACCAAACCGAGCAATAAAGTCGTCGTACGTCATTCCGTCACAATCCGGACCTGGATCGTGTTCTCCCCATCCAGGGTCAATCGATAACGGAAGTGAGCCAACGGCAGGAGACAAAATCGACGCCGTCTCGATAGCACGTGGAAAATTACTCGAGAACACAGCTGAAGCCGCAACATTTTTTTCCAGCAACAAGCGCGATTTCAGAGCCTCAGCTTGAGCGCGTCCATAATCGGTAAGACCAGTACACGACCTTGGACCACCCACAAATCTTTCCACAGTTGCTCGAGATTCTCCATGTCGCACAAGTACTAATCGAGTCATTGCAGTGTTTTCTTATGCGAGCTTTTCAACAAAGGCTTCTAATTGACGCAGGTTGCGGCATTCAAACACTCCATCGGTGTGAGTGCCGTATTCCCCCACGATTGAGTCACCTGTGTTCCAATATGACCGAGGTTCAGGGTTCAGCCAAAAGACCTTGCGAGCTTTTTGTTTTAGTTCTTTAACTACCCAGGCCTGAGATGCGTGATAGTTGTTACGAGCATCGCCAAGCAAAATCACATTGGATTTCGGATTGATTTCCTTGCCCCATTTTTCCCAAAATACCTCGAATGCGTGACCGTAATCAGAGTGCCCATCTACCCAGATCACGTCAGCTTCTGTATTGATACGAGCAATGGCCTCCGAGACATCCTCAGTCTTCTTGAAATAATCTGTTACTTCGTCAATACCATCAATGAAGACGAAAGCACGGACTTTAGAAAACTGATTCGATAACGCGTAGACCAACATCAAAGTGAAGCGCGCAAAAGCCGCAACCGAGCCTGAGATGTCAGCAATTACAATCAACTCAGGCTTTGATGGACGTGGGTATTTGAACTTGGGCTCAGCGGGTACGCCACCATAAGCAAGGCTGTGTCGAACCGTGTTGCGAAAATCTAGGGGACCTTTACGTCCATGACGACGCTTCCTCGCCAACTTTGTCGCCAGTTTTCTTGTTAAAGGCTGAAGTGCTTTTTTAAGATTCTGCATTTCGTCACGACTTGCATGCATGAATTCCACATCTTCGGGCAATGGCTTCCGGAGTGTCTTGGCCATTGCCTCAGCACCGCGGTCAGCAACTAGACGACGACGAATCTCTGCTTCCACTTCTTGCTTGAACTGTTCAATGCGATGGTTGTATTCGTCGCGTTCAAGCCGTTCTTCAAGTTTTGTGAGCTCCCCACCCACTTGCTCGCGACTTGCCTGCATTAATTTTTCCGACATTCCATCGAGGTCTAGATTTCGCAAAGTGCGATACAAGTAATAGGTGCCACCTACGGGGCGTCCCGGCTCCATACCGGCAAAACGTTGAACAGCCTGACGAGCCAAGGCGCGCATCATCGCTTGATCGCCATTCATTAACGCGTTCATCAAAATGTTCATCAACTCCTCGGGAGTGAGTTGATCCATTCCGCCGGCGCCACCGTTTCCTTCGCCTTTCATTTGGGCGTCTTGCATTTGTCTTAAGAAATCATCAATGCTGCCTTCGCCATCACCATCGATGATGTTGTACTCCGGACCACGCAAACTGAAATACACCTCAAAGACAGTCTCAAATGAACGCCAATGTGCATGGTTCTTCACCAATGTGGCACCCAGTGCATATTTGAAAGCCTCTCTGTCCTCAAGCGGGATATGAGAGATAGCCGTCATTGCGTCCAGATTCTCCGTCAGACTTACAGGCAGACCTGCATTACGCAGTTCAACAATAAACCCAGACAGCAACTCAAGCATGATGATGCGTCTCGCCGCTAATCGACGGAGAGTTCCTTGGCAGCTTTTGCGATATCCGACTGATACTTCAACAAGATGTGGAGAGTTTCCTTTGCTTGTTCAGCATCGATTGTGTCAATTCCCAAAAGCACCAAAGTGCGTGCCCAGTCCAAGGTCTCACTCACCGAAGGTGATTTCTTCAAATCAAGCTGACGAATACTGCGCACAATTCGTGCAACCTGGTCGGCGAGCATCTCAGTAATGCCTTCAACCTTGGTGAGCACAATTTCCTTCTCGCGATCCATCTGTGGATAGTCCACATGCAAAAACAAGCAACGACGCTTCAAGGCTTCTGATAACTCTCTTGTGTTGTTAGAAGTGAGGAATACCAGTGGAATCTGCTTGGCCGTAATTGTGCCAAGTTCTGGAATGGATACTTGATACTCGGAGAGAATTTCCAAGAGCAACGCCTCGGTTTCCACTTCAACGCGATCCACTTCATCAATAAGTAGCACCACTGGCTCATCAGCGGTAATGGCTTCCAACAGAGGGCGACGAAGAAGAAACTCATCGCCAAAGATGTCATCGTGCACTTCAGACCAAGAATCAGAATTGCGATCAGCTTGAATTCTCAGAAGCTGTTTTTTATAGTTCCATTCGTACAGCGCCTTAGATTCATCTAGGCCCTCGTAGCACTGAAGACGAATGAGCCGGGCACCTGTCATCTCGGCGATGCTCTTGGCCAACTGGGTCTTTCCTGTTCCCGCAGGTCCCTCCACCAAAATCGGCTTACCCAGCCGATCGGCCAAAAAGGCAACTCCTGCAATGCCGTCATCGGCCAGATAATTGACGGACTTGAGACCGTCACGAACTTGTTGTACTGATTCAAAGCGGGGTGCCATAAGTTCTCCAAACTAGTGCCCGGAATCCTCTGAGGGTGTATCGGCGTGAGCCCCTCGAGGACATAACCTCTCTCTATATGTTCAAAGACACCGTGATTGTGGCCATCGGAACCGCCGCATCACGAGTCACTGGCCTACTGCGCGTCATCGTGTTGGGCATCATCTTGGGACAAACCGCACTTGCTGACGCTTTTGATGGGGCAAACAACTCACCAAACTCAATTTATGAACTCTTAGTGGGTGGACTTCTTGCCGCAAGTTTGGTGCCCCTTTTCACTCGATTTGCAGAAGATCGCGACGATCAAGCGACCTCTGCCATCATCTCGGTCTCTGTAGTCTTCCTTGCCATCGTCACAGCTCTGGCGGTAATCGCAGCACCGTTAATATTTCGGCTCTACTCACTGCAGCCCAGTGATCTCGTTGACGCAGACCAATACCGCCGTGCGGGAACCGCCATGGCGCGAATTTTTCTCATTCAAATATTCTTCTATGGCCTTACGGCCTTAGGAACTGCATTTTTGAACGCACGTAGGCGCTTTGTTGCAGGTGCGTGGGCTCCAGTTCTAGCAAACGTCGTCACTATTGCATTTTTGCTTCTCATTCCTTCTACCCAAAATGGAACGCCGAGTCTTGATGACCTTTTGAGCGATACAACCTTTTTTGGGTTGCTCACCTTGTCAGCAACAGCGGGTATAGGCGTCATGGCGATAGCGCTGTACCCATCTATACGAAGAAGTGATTTTGATTTTCATTTCAATTTCAATCTCGCCCATCCTGCCGTGCGTGCGATGACCCAACTGTCGTTGTGGACATTTGGTTATGTACTCACAAACCAAATTGCCCTCATCGTGGTGAAGAACCTTGCAGAACCAGGAAGCGGAAATCAAGATGCCTACGCAAAGGCCTTCATCTTTTTCATGCTCCCCCACTCACTGCTCACCATTTCTATTGCAACTACCTTTGTCCCTGAACTTGTGCGTCGTGTGAAAAATGGCGATAACGAAGGTTTCGCACTTTGGCTCACCAAAGGTCTTCGCTGGATTGCTCTCACGATGGTCCCTGCGTCTCTTGGCATCATCATCTTGGGTCAGCCAATAATTTCTGCACTTTTGGAATATGGCAACTTCTCTTCCGAGGCTGCTCACACAACAGCTAGAGCTCTTCAAGGCTTTGGTGTAGGTCTTGCCGGCTTCTCTATTTACATCTTCTCATTGCGTGGCTTCTTCGCGCACGAGGACACCAAAACACCTTTTTACATCAATGTGGTTCAGATCATCGTCAATATTGCACTGGCAATTTTCCTCGTAGATCATCATGGTGTCTACGGATTGTCCTTGGCATTTGGTGTCTCATATCTCATTGCCGCAGCAATTGTGTTGGCGGTCCTTCATCGGCGTTACGCAGCCATTCAATGGCGCCACATCACATCACTGATCGTGCCTGTAATCGTGTCCACTTCTCTTATGTCGTTTGTGCTGTGGCAGCTGCACAACTTGATCACTGCCAATTCTTCAGATCAACACGTGTTGGAGTTGGTTGTTGCAATTCCCGCCGGCATAGCGACTTATCTGACCATCTTGTGGTTGTT
>JAUMDU010000146.1:0-2154 GCA_032121425.1 Ilumatobacteraceae bacterium
TCCACCACGTAGCGCATGAGTTCTTCAGGAATTCGCACCACTAGTTGGGGCACGGGTTGCACAATTGTTCCCACGGCATCCACATGACCCAACACGATGTGACCACCAAAGCGACCATTGGCCACCATCGGACGCTCAAGATTTACGGGGTCACCAGGGGAGAGATGCCCCAAGTTGGTGCGGGCATAGGTTTCATCAGAGACATCTGCGGTCCACCAGTTATCACCTTTTTCCACCACGGTGAGACAACAACCGTTCACGGCAATTGAGGCCCCAATGCCTGAATCTTGCAGCACTGTTGTGGCAGAAATGGTCAAACGAGGACCATTAATGGCTTGAACAGCCCCTTTTTCTTCCACAATTCCGGTGAACACACTGCTGAGGCTACAACCCTATGAATCACCCTTGGGGGGTTGTAGGGGCTGTGGACAACCTCGTAGCCTGAAAGGGTCCTCGTGGGCTCTGGCTCGCGTGTGATGTCATCGCCAAAGGTTGGCTATGACGCCCTCTCTCATTAAAGGAATAGAGGCTCACTATGTCGAAGAACGACACCATTGCCACATACCGTCAGCACGGTACCGACACGGGATCTCCCGATGTGCAGATTGCGCTCCTCACCGATCGCATTAACCACCTCACTGATCACTTAAAGACTCACCCCAAAGATCACCACAGCCGTCGTGGCTTGTTGATGTTGGTGGGTCGTCGTCGCCGTATGCTCGACTATGTCCGCGATCGCGACATTGCTCGCTACCGCGAACTGTTGGCAAAGCTCGGCCTTCGCCGTTAAAACCACACGTCTTCTCACCGTCACCTTTTTGTTGTCGGTTGTCAGTCGAGAGTTCCGCACCATGTGGCGGGATTGCCGACTGGGAACCGGCTTGTAGTGGGTGAAGAAGACATCACATAACAAAGGGAGTTCCCATGGCTGACGCCATTCGTGTTTCGGCACCCGTTTCGGGTTCCGATAAGACCATGTCTTTTGAGACTGGCAAACTTGCAACTCAATCACAAGGTGCAGTCGTTGCATCGATTGATGGCACAATCGTGCTTGCAACCGCAAACGCCGCTCGCGGTGTACGTGATGGAATTGATTTTTTTCCACTCACCGTTGACGTAGAAGAGCGTGCATATGCAGCAGGAAAAATTCCTGGTGCATTTTTCCGCCGTGAAGGTCGCCCATCAGAGCAGGCCATCTTGACCTGTCGTTTGATCGACCGTCCACTTCGTCCGGCTTTCCCTGATGACTACCGCAATGAGACACAAATCGTGATCACAGTTGTCGGTGTCGATATGGAAAACCCACACGACGTCATCGCAATTAACGCCTCATCTGCTGCGCTCATGATTAGCGGTATTCCATTCGAAGGTCCAATTGGTGCAGTGCGTATGGCGTACTCACAAGATGGCGAATGGATTCCACACCCCACATATGCAGAGGGCAACAACGGAACATTCGAAATTGTTGTTGCTGGTCGTGAACTGGACAACGGAGACGTTGCCATCATGATGGTGGAAGCAGGCGGCACAGAGAAGTCGTTCGAGTTCTATGCAGACGGTGCACCAAAGGTGTCCGAACAAGTCATTGCTGATGGTCTTGAGACATCAAAGAAGTGGATCAAAGAGTCCATTGCTCTGCAGCGCCAGTTGGCTGCAAGTGTGATTGCCACCCGCGGTCCAATTGCATCTTTGGAGTACACGCCAGTGCGTGACTACAGCGATGAGATTTTTGCTGCAGTGGAGAAAGTTGCAACGCCAAAATTGGCCACTGCAATCACCATTGCTTTGAAGGCTGACCGCAATGCCGCAACTGATGCAGCTGCAGCTGACACCGTTGCTGAACTGTGCGGTGCAGGCGCTGAGTTCGCTGGTCAAGAAAAAGCTGTCAAAGAAGCAGTGCGTAGCCTCACCAAGAAATTGGTGCGCAAGCGCGTCGTTGAAGACGGCATTCGTATCGACGGACGCGGTCCTCGCGACTTGCGTGCACTTTCTTCAGAAGTGGGCACATTGCCTGCAGCACACGGAACAGGATTGTTCCAGCGCGGTGAAACACAAGTGTTGAACGTGTGTACGTTGGCGATGCCACGTATGAACCAAATGTTGGACACATTGGGTCCCGACAATGAAAAGCGTTACATCCACCACTACAACATG
>JAUMDU010000147.1:0-2230 GCA_032121425.1 Ilumatobacteraceae bacterium
TTAGATATTCACGCAATGGTGGCGTCCATTCACAAACAGACCCAGACCAACCCAACCTTCGACGATCTACTGCGTCGTGCAGCGGCAGTAATGGAAGATCCTCAGTATGCGGTGGCAGTTTCTGCGATTCGTCAGAAGTATCGCATGGCGTTTGTGGATGAAGCGCAAGATACGGATCCATTGCAATGGAGCATCTTTCGAGGAATCATCGAAGCAATCTCCAAAGATTCTTTCCTCGTAGTAGTGGGTGACCCGAAGCAATCCATCTATCGATTCCGTGGAGCCGATGTCAACGCTTACCTTGAAGAGCGTGACGTAAAGAATCTCATCTCGCTTGACACAAACTTCCGTTCTGATGAAGACATGATCACAGCGCTGAATGCGTTAATGGATGGTCAGAATTTTGGAAATCAAATCGACTACGTGCAGGTGAAGTCTGCGCCTGCAAATAAAGGGTCGCAGTTGTCGCGGTTTCAACCAGTCGAGATTGTAAATCTGGGCGACAAACCAAAGGCCAATGTTCCACAGAAGGTTGCAGCACTTCGCGTTGCTGAGTTGTTGAAACATGCTCAGATAAATGGCGAAAAGGTTGCGCTTTCAGATGTGTGTGTGCTGGTGCGAGCGAATGAGATTGGTATCAGTCTGGAACGTGAACTGCGTTCCATGAAGATTCCGGCCGTTAGTGGTGGCACTGCATCTGTTATACAGAGCGAAGCGGCGCAGTCACTGCAACAGTTGTTGCAGGCGCTAGATCGTCCTAGCGACATGGGCCTGGTGCGCACTGCAGTGTCCAGCATGTTCTTTGGTCGTTCGCTTCTCGATCCTGCTGTCATGGCTCACGGAGTTGTGTCTACCAGCACTGATGAAGGTGGAAATGATTCAACAGCTGAATCAATGGCCGGTATCGATGTCGAGCATGAGTTCATTCGTACTCTTTCTCGCATCATTCGCAAAGAGGGCATAGCGGCAGTTGAAGCACAGATTCTCAGTAATCCGTTGTGTCTCAACTCCATGTTGCGTTCAGAACGTGCTGAGCGCCGTCTCACTGACTTGCGTCACCTTGTGGAACTCATCCACCAAGAAACAGAAGGTAAGGGAATCGAAGCATCAACAGCGTTACAGACTATTGCAGATCTTGAATCTCTAGATGCCACTGCTGAACTTGTCAGTCGTCGCATCGAAAGTGATGTGGACGCAGTGAAGATTCTCACTGTGCACGCAGCTAAGGGGCTTGAATTTCCCATTGTGGTCGTGGCCGACCTGTGGAAAGACAAAACACTCGGTGATACCAAACTAAAGACCGCCGATGAACGTGCGACCAAGAAGCCCCCTGTCTTCTTGTCTCCTCAAGCCAATGCTGCTGGCAAAAAACATCGCTGTATCGATGTTGCTTGGGTAGAAGCGGGTATTCCAACATCGATTGCACGCCACCTGTCAGAAGCCGAAGCACTCGATGAAACAAAGCGCCAGTTTTATGTTGCAGTAACTCGCGCCAAGCACCATCTCTCTATTTTGTTGCCGAGCAATACCGAAGGCTGTGTGGCGTACTCGTGCATCAATAGCGATGCCATCGGTCAGGAAGATTCAATTATTCCTGTTGTGCCTATCCCTGCGAAAGTTTTGCCAACAATTCCCACACGTGTCGTTCCAGTCAGCACTCATCCATTCGATGGCTCCACTACGCAGACATATCGCCGAACTTCATTCTCCGGTATCTCTGAACTTGCGGCTGGTCGCGCGCAATTGATATCGCATGCGGCGCCAGGTTCTGGCCTCGATGAGCAACCAGATTTCTTTGGCGGTCATGTGCATTCTGCAGGGGCAGAAGTCCCACTGGGCACGACCATGCCTCTTGCCCGCGTACCAAAAGGTACGTATATCGGCACAGTGATTCACACCATCTTTGAACACTTTGATACATCTGCTCCATCCATTGTCAATGAGATGACGCGTCTCGTCGACAAACATGCGTCTGGCCCGGCATTGTTGTCATCCCGCAAAGATCTCATCGATGGTTTGGTGCTGGCAGCTCAGACTCCGCTTGGTCCACTCATGGGTGGTGCGTCGTTGGCCACTATTCCATCGAGCGACCGCCTTCCCGAACTTTCCTTCGAAATGGGTCTCGCGCATTTGTCGAAAGATATTCGCGTGAAACAAATAGGGGATGTATTGCTTGAAATGCTTCCAGCAAATGATCCATTGCGCGCCTATGCACAAATGTTGAGCAGTG
>JAUMDU010000148.1:0-3435 GCA_032121425.1 Ilumatobacteraceae bacterium
CAGTTCCAAGATTTTGGTTGAAGGCCGTGCCGGCGACAGACAGTCTGCAATGGAGACCGCACTCGCACAGGGCGAGTTCAACAAGTTGGCCATGCTCACTGGCACCAAAGTGATTCACATTGCCGAACGCGACACACAAATCACCAACACTCCGAAACAAGTGAATGAATTTGTTAACACCTGGTCTGTTGATGGTTTCTATGAAGAAGGCATTGCACCAGCAGAACTTGGCTGGGGTACACATGAACGCACCTTGCCACCACGCGCATACACACACAACGACGATGGTCCGCGTAATCAGATCTGTATCGCCCAACCCGGCATGAACACATGGGTGCGCACGTGGGTACCAAGTGGTGAATCCCATGGCATGGTTATTCGCCATGGCGAGGCATACACAATGTGCAAACACCTCACTGTGAAAAATGCTGACGGTACTGATGCGTATCGCCCCACCGTGCATTACGCGTATTGCCCATCGAACGAAGCAATCGCTAGTGTGCACGAATTGAAAATGCGTGACTGGGAAATGCAGCCAAAGCAACGCCTACTGAACGATGACATCATCAGTGGCCGCGATGAACTGGGCGTACTACTTCTTGGTCACGACTTCACAGGCTGGTGGACAGGTTCACTTCTGTCTATCGATGAAGCACGCAAGGTTCTGCCACATCAAAGTGCCACCACGTTGCAAGTAGCGGCGTCCATCGTGTCGGCTATTCAGTGGATGTTTGTCTCGCCATCTTCTGGCGTGTGCGTTCCCGATGATTTGCCGCACGAATTCATTCTTGAAAAAGCAAAGCCATACCTCGGCACGCAATTCTCTGGTCCCACTGACTGGAATCCGTTGCGCACCCGTAAGGACATCTTTGATCAGTGGGCCGACCACGCTGCCCTGCTCGACCCAAGCGACCCTTGGCAATTCGGCAACTTCCTCGTTTCCTAAGCCAAAACTCAACGAAGATCTGACGACTAGTCGACTTGGCTGTCGGTGTCTTCTTCTTCGTTGCCCATTAACAATTCACAGTCCGAACGGTGGTCGCCCCGCTCGCCACACAATGGGCATGAATGTTCGCCGTAATACTCTTCAGAACGCCACAGGTCTTCACCCACATAGCGATGGTCGCAACACCAGTCTTCGTCCTTGGCGTCAATCACCATTACTTCTCGACACACACGACAACGGAACCTGCACTCATACCCGTCGGTCATGTCGACTTGATGCCCCCATCCCCCACTACAGGCCTCGCAATCCTGCTCGGGTTCCTCGGAAACAACTATCTCATCGGTCATATTGGGCAGTATAAGAACAGCCTGAGTCACGGGTAGAGATTAAGGGTGGCGCTGCGCTCTTTCGGGGGCTAACCTAAAAACCAATGACAACCGCGACCCTGCTCCTCCTTATGTAACGGCAGCAGCCGCATATCGTTGCTGTCGAAACCTCCTGCCTTCGGACAGGGGGTTTTTTCTTTGCCCCACTTCAGTTCTGACCCATCTCTCTAAGGAAACAAACAATGCCTCCACAAAACGTGACACCGAAAAAAATGCCATTTGAGAAGTACGCACCGTACGTTCCCATCGTCCTCACCGACCGCACATGGCCAAACAACACCATCACGAAGGCACCGTTGTGGTGCAGTGTTGACTTGCGTGATGGCAACCAGGCACTGATCGACCCAATGGACCCAGAGCGCAAGATGCGCATGTTCAAGGCACTGGTCAACATGGGCTTCAAAGAAATCGAAGTGGGTTTCCCGTCGGCTAGTCAGCCAGATTATGACTTCGTTCGTCAGTTGATTGAAGAAGATCTCATTCCCGATGACGTAACAATTCAAGTGTTGGTGCAGTGTCGCGAAGAATTGATTCAACGTACATACGAATGTTTGCACGGGGTGAAGAAAGCGATCGTGCACTTCTACAACTCCACTAACCCCTTGCAACGCGATGTTGTGTTTGGTTTGGATAAAGCCGGCATCACTGAAATCGCAGTTGAAGCAGCCCACATGTGCAAGGGTTTTGAATCAATGTTGCCGGGCACCACTGTGCGCTACGAGTATTCACCCGAAAGCTTTACGCTGACCGAGCCCGAGTACGCAATAGAGATTTGTACCGCGGTGATGGATGTTATTAAGCCGACGGCACAGAATCCGTTGATCCTGAACTTGCCTGCAACCGTTGAGTGCTACTCCCCCAACGTCTACGGCGACGTTATTGAATGGTTCATTCGCAACATCCCACATCGTGATTCAGTTGTTATCTCATTGCACCCACACAACGACCGCGGTTGCGGTGTGGCAGCAGCAGAGTTCGGCATCATGGCCGGCGCAGACCGCGTTGAAGGAACATTGTTTGGCAACGGAGAGCGCACTGGAAACGTAGATGTCGTCAACTTGGCAATGAACATGTTTATGAACGGCGTTGACCCTGAACTTGACATGTCCGACATTGACGCATTGCGTCGCGTTGCTGAGTACTGCAACCGCTTAGACGTACCTGCGCGTCACCCATACGTGGGCGACTTGGTGTACACATCATTTTCTGGCAGCCATCAAGATGCAATCAAAAAGGGCTTCGCGGCATTGTCAGAGGATTACCCACGTTGGGGTGTTCCGTACTTGCCGATCGACCCCAAGCATGTTGGTCGCAGCTACGAAGCCGTGATTCGCGTGAACAGCCAAAGCGGTAAAGGTGGCGTTGCCTACATCATGCATGAAGAGCATGGTTTTGATCTTCCACGTCGGCTTCAAGTGGAGTTCTCAAAAACTATCCAACACATCACCGAAGACTCAGGCACAGTGGTGAGCCCCACCGCTATTTGGGACACCTTCAGTACTGAATACTTGCCTGATCAACCACAGATGAAATTGGAAAGTCATGAAATGCGCAGCGACTCAGCATCTGGGCGCACCACCATTACTGCACAATTGGTGATTAGTGGAGAACACAGGACAATTTCGGGAGAAGGAAACGGACCAGTTGATGCTTTTGTACACGCAATGAACAATGGCTTGAATACATCGATTGATGTCGTGGACTACAGCGAGCACGCCCTCGGACAAGGGTCTGAGGC
This sequence comes from Ilumatobacteraceae bacterium, assembly GCA_032121425.1. Classification (GTDB taxonomy): domain Bacteria; phylum Actinomycetota; class Acidimicrobiia; order Acidimicrobiales; family Ilumatobacteraceae; genus UBA2093. Next base: position 3,071 of record JAUMDU010000148.1, read on the forward strand.
AACTGCTGTTGCGTATGTGGAAATGAAAATCGGTGACGGCACAGATACTCGTTGGGGTGTGGGCAGAGACCCGAATACCACCTCTGCGGTGCTTCGTGCGGTGCTTGGTGCCTTCGAACGCCATTCCGCCACCAAGTAGTACCGACTAGTTTGGAAGTGAACCAGGAGGCTCATCATGAAAGTCATCGTTGACTACGACATCTGCGCATCAACCGGTGCGTGCACCCAGATCGCACCCGAAGTATTTGAAGTACGCACCGACGGATACCTCTACATCTTGATTGATGAACCAGGTGAAGAACTGCGCGACAAAGTCACTCAGGCTGCCGACATGTGCCCCACCGCTGCCATCACCATCGAGGGCT
>JAUMDU010000149.1:0-1807 GCA_032121425.1 Ilumatobacteraceae bacterium
CGGAGGGCTCGCCGCCGGAGTAAAAGGGCGCGAAACGCTTCTGCCATTGCTGTTGTTGCCTGTGGTGGCACCAGTATTAATAGGTGCAACGCGCGCGACCGAGGCAGCTTTTGGAAGCGGTGGTGCGCAAATCTCTGAGGGTTGGCCATGGATTGTGCTCCTGGGGATTTTTGCCGTGGTCTTTTCCACGGTGGGATCTGTGGCATTTGGCCCACTTGTTGACGAGTAAGCCGATTTCCGAAAGCGTCTATTGGCGGTAAGACTTAGAGACGTGAACATCTCGACTGAGACCCGTCCATCGACTGGGACTGCCGCAACTCGTCGAATTGGACTATTGGCCATTGCGTTGTTGATCATTTTGGCGGCACTTGGATTATTCATCTCACCAGAAGATGTCAACCAGGGAAGCACAGTGCGCATCATGTATGTACATGTGCCCACAATCTGGGTGGCGTACATCGCTTTTCTTCTCACTGCTGTGTGTTCGGGAACCTATTTGTCTGGTCGAAACAGGTCGTTAGGTTGGGATCGCGTTGCAGGTGCATCAGCTGAAATTGGTGTGTTGTTTGTGGCGCTGTCACTTGTCACCGGAAGCTTGTGGGGCCGCATTACCTGGGGCGTCTATTGGGTGTGGGATGCACGACTCACCAGTACCGCTTTTCTTTTCATCACGTATGTGGGGTACTTGGCTGTGCGTCGTCTCGATGGCACACAACGTCAGCGCGCGCGCCGCTCTTCTGTGATTGCTTTGCTTGCAGTTCTAGAGATTCCATTAGTGCACTTCAGCGTGCGATTGTGGCGATCTCTTCATCAGGAAGCATCGGTTGCTACCGGTGGAACCGATGTAGAACTTGATGACTTGATGTTGTTCTCTTTGTTCTTTGGTCTTGTGGCATTCAGTGTGTTGTTCGTGTGGTTGCTTTTGCATCGTCAACGCATGTTGTATTTGGAAGATGCAATGTCAAGCCAAGGTCTCGATGCAGCAATTGAAGCTCGTCGAAAAGAAGCGGTGCGATAGTCATGGAACATGCATCATTCATTATTGGAAGTTGGGTTCTCACTGGCGTTGCCGTGGGCACGTATGCAGGGTGGATCATTAAGCGTGGCCGTGATCTTGCTCGGCGTAGTGACACACAGGATTTTCCATGGACCTAACTCCACGACCATCAGATGATGTGGTTGCATCACCACGGCGCAAGCGGCGTTGGATGCCGATGGTATTGATTGCTGTATCGCTTATTGGTGGCGGGGTGGTAGTGACGCAGTTCCTCACAAGCGCAATTGACTATTACTGCAATGTGGATGAAATTGGTGTGCGCGACGGATGTGATTCTGATCGACGAGTGCGAGTGCAAGGCGTAGTGGAACAAGGTTCTGTACGTAAAGAAGATGGTGTCACTGTGTTCACTTTGGGGTTTAACGGTAAAACCTTGGATGTGACCTATCAAGGTGACCCCGGCGGCATTTTCCAGGAATGTATTTCAGTGGTTGCGCACGGACGCATCGCATCAACAGGGTTTGATTCAGATCGCATTGAAGTTCGCCACAGCAACCAATACGTGGAGAAAAACGAAGATCGACTCGATGAATCCAATGAAGAGGCGGCTGCGTGTTCGCTGCTGGTGGAATAGCCGGACCACTTGGTCGTGCCGCACTAGTCATTGGGCTAGTAGCAGCAGTGTTTGGAATGATCGCTGCTATTTCGGGTACACGAAATGGCGATGCCAAAGTCATGAGGTTGGTTCCTCGATTTGCCATCTTGGCTTTCCTGTCGGCTTTGGGGGCATTCGCAGCGATGGAGTGGGCG
>JAUMDU010000150.1:0-5705 GCA_032121425.1 Ilumatobacteraceae bacterium
CAATACGTTCAACATGTACTTCTCATTTTCGGCAAAGCCAGAGAATGGACCCATGCGACTTGCAGTGCGTGCACTTGTTGCATAGGCATGGCCTGTCATCAACGAGGTGAGCGCAGCTGCCCATGCACGACCCTCATCGGAGTCGTATGCAAAGCCAAGGGCCATCAACAATGCACCCAAGTTGGCATAACCCAATCCGAGCTGGCGGAACTTGCGGCTGTTCTCTCCAATGGGCTCGGTTGGGTAGTCAGCGCGACCCACCAAGATTTCCTGTGCAGTGAACATCACTTCGATGGCATGACGGTATGCCTCAACATCGAAACGATCGTTGTCGTCGAGAAACTTCAACAAGTTCAATGACGACAAGTTGCACGCTGAGTTATCGATGTGCATGTATTCAGAACATGGGTTCGAGCCATTGATGCGGCCAGTTGCATGCGCTGTGTGCCACTTGTTGATGGTGGTATCGAATTGCAAACCTGGGTCTGCACATTCCCATGCGGCCTCTGCGATTTGACGCCACAGGTCGCGTGCACGAATGGTGCGCACTGGAGTGCCATCGGTGACTCCATTGAGATTCCAATCGCGGTCTTCTTCCACTGCCTTCATGAATTCATCGGTCACGCGCACGGAGTTGTTTGCGTTTTGGTACTGCACGCTAAATGAATCTGCGCCATCGAGATCCATGTCGAAGCCGGCATCACGCAACACGCGAGCCTTGCGCTCTTCTTTCACCTTGCACCAAATGAACTCTTCAACATCTGGGTGATCGGCATTCAAAATAACCATCTTGGCTGCGCGACGTGTCTTACCACCAGACTTGATGGTTCCAGCTGATGCGTCTGCACCGCGCATGAACGACACAGGACCAGAAGCTGTTCCGCCACCTTCGAGAGTTTCAAAACTGGAACGGATCTTGGACAAGTTGATACCTGAACCTGATCCACCTTTGAAGATCACTCCTTCTTCGCGATACCAGTTCAAGATTGCAGACATCTTGTCTTCCACGCTCAAGATGAAACACGCACTCGCCTGCTGTGGGACACCCTTCACACCAATGTTGAACCACACGGGGCTGTTAAACGCTGCTCGCTGCGTGACCAAGATGTACTTCAACTCTGCACGGAATGCTTCTGCTTCTTCACCATCGATGAAGTAGCCACCCTCGATACCCCAAGTGGCGATGGTGTCAGCAACACGATCAATCACTTGACGCATGCTGTGTTCACGCTCAGGGGTTCCCAAGTTTCCACGGAAATACTTTTGGGTCACAATGTTTGTGGAGTTCAACGACCACGACACAGGGAACTCAACATCGAGTTGTTCAAATGCCACAGTTCCGTCACGCCAGTTAGTGATACGCGAATCACGCTTTTCCCATGCCACCTCGTCATATGGGTGAACACCTGGTGTTGTAAAGAATCGGCCGATGCCGATGGCAAGGCGGTCTGGTGCGAGTGACATTGTGTTTCTCCTAAATTGTGCGAGCTAAGTGACCTGTGGGCCGTTGTATGTGAGTAGCGAGTCCACAACCACAAGATGTTGTGTGCATCGCTCCCCCTTTTGTGTTTTACCCACAAGGGGTTGTGAGATTACAGCACTGTAACTACACCTTTGTCAACGACCCTCGATAAAAACCTTATGCAGCGCGGACGTGGCGCGAACGACCAGGTCCGAGAACCGGAAAGTTCCGAGGTTGATTCGTAAATCTCCCCCCATCCGATCGCCCGCAACCACGCACCGACTACCCCTTGAATGTAGGGCTCTAGGCCTGTGGATTGGAAGTGGACAGTGGTGTGGATTTTGGGTTTTTTCTGGGGAAACCCCTTGTTTTTCAGTGGATGACGCTGTGGGCGAGATGTGCATAACATCGCCTCTTCTGGGGAAAACCCCGCTGAGTCAAACCAGCTCCACGGTGACTGGGATGGCACTGAGAACTGCGTTGCCCGACAAAGGGTCCATCGCCTTGTCGTCGCTCAAAATATTCGAGTTCACCCCAGCCTTGCGTCGCGCCACATCCATCTGAGTCCCTGCCATGTCGTGACCCCATCCGTGGGGCACACTCACCACCCCTTGGGTCACCGAGTCAGTGATCTCCACGGGAATCTCAATATGGCCCACTCGGCTTGTGATGCGCACCTCATCGCCTGTGGCCACACCAAGGCGTTGGGCATCGCTGGGATGAAGTTGCGCGGTGCACGCCAAAGATCCTTTTGTGAGTACCGCAATGTTGTGCATCCATGAATTGTTCGATTTCAATTCTCGTCGACCCACTAACAACATCTGTGATGCATCGTGTCGTTCAATAGATTTTTCTAGACGCACAAGATCATCAATGAATTGTGGTGGCGATAATTCAATGCGGCCACTTGGTGTGCGCAGCATCTTTGGAATGCGCGGTTCAAGTGCACCTAAATCGACACCATGTGGATGGGCCAATAAGTAATCCAGCGAGATTCCATCGGGTTGTGTTCCAAAGGCTGCACCATATGGGCCGGATTGCAACAAGAAATCCAACATGCGTGCCGTACCTCGACGACCATTACGCGACAGTGCTGCCATGATGTCATCAACATCGCGACCAAACACCGGTGATGATGATTGCGTGACCGCAGAGGTCACCATTGCTGTCACAATCTGTTCATCAATCACCGATGGATCAACGTGTGCGCCAAGGCCTTGCAAGATTGCTCCAAGGGTGACAAGTATTTCCCACTCCTCTGGCATATCTGCATCGCGCGTCAGAACTGGTTCGCTGTAGTTGGCGATGTTTCGCACCGCATAGATCAATAAACCAATGTCGTAGTGATCTTTTTCCAATGCACTAGGTGCAGGCAAAATGACATCTGCATGACGCGTTGTTTCATTGAGATAAATATCAATGGCCACCATGAACTCAAGATCTGCCAAAGCACTATCTAATTGAGTGGCATGCGGTGTAGACACCACCGGGTTACCCGCAACCGTGATCATGGCGCGAATCTGATTTTCACCAGGAGTAGAAATTTCCTCGGCCATCACCGCCACGGGATATTCACCCAGAACTTCTGCCACACCACTGACGCGACTGTGTCCGCGACCCATCTGGAAACCTTTGCCTGAACCACCCGTGCCACGTGTCGTAGCGCTTCCCGTTGCAGGCGTTGTAAACATTGCACCACCACGGCTATCGATATTTCCTGTCAACACATTCATCGCATCAATCAGCCATGCATTTGTTGTACCGAACTCAACTGTGTTCACACCAATGCGACCGTACACAGCAGCCGTAGGTGCATTGCTGACTTCACGAGCAATGCGCACAATGGTGTCGGCCCCAACACCTGTCACTGGCGCAACGCGCTCTGGTGCAAAAGGACGCACTGCATCACGCATCTCATCAAGACCATTGAGCACAGACATAATGCGTGGCTCTACATCCACAAGATTTTCCGCAAACATCACATGAATGATTGCTGCAAGAAATAAACCATCAGTGCCAGGACGAATAGCAATCCATTCATCGGACTCTTGAGCGGTTTTAGTGCGACGCGGGTCAACCACCACAACTTTTCCACCACGCGCACGAATTGCTTGCAAGCGACCGGGATAATCCGGTGCTGTACACAAACTGCCATTCGATGCATACGGATTGGCGCCAAGCATCAACAGATAATCAGTGTGGTCAATGTCGGGTACTGGAATGCTTTGTGCGGTTCCAAACATGTAACCGCCTGCAACATGTTTGGGCACTTGATCAACGGTTGAGGCAGAAAAAATATTGCGCGTCCCAATCGACTTGAGCATCATCGAGCTATATAGCTGCGGACCAAGGTTGTGTGCATTCGGATTTCCTAAATAGGCACCCACTGCACCTCGACCGTGTCGTTCAATCACGCCCATCAATCCACGTTCAACTTCTTGCCATGCTTCTTGCCACGACACTTCCACATGCACCCCATCGCGTTTCACCATCGGGCGACGAAGACGATCGGGATCTTCATGCAGTTGTTTGAGCGTGCTTCCCTTAGGGCAGATATAGCCACGGCTAAAGACATCTTTTTGGTCGCCGCGAATACGCACAATCTGTTCTTGTGGCGATACCGAGATTTCAAGTCCACATCCGGCCTCACAGAGAGGGCAGGTACGAAAGGCCGTGCGATTTTGGGTCGTTTCCATGCCCTAACTCTGCCATGTCTGCAACGTCTGGCTCGCAGCCTTCCTACACTTGCCCTATGGCCCGCAGCGTGGAGATATGCATGATCACCACACCTGATGGCGCAATCGATATAAATGGGCGCTCAGGCCCCCTGGGTGGCCCCGCGGACCAACAGCGATTGGCGCTATTGCGCCGCCAAGCCAGCGTGGTTCTTGTGGGAGCCGGCACAGTGCACGCAGAAAGCTACGGCCCTCCATCTCGCAGTGATCTCAAGATTGGTGTTGTCACCAAGTCATGCAATCTCGATTTCACGTCTTCGTTATTCACCAGTGGCGCAGGATTCGTTGTCACAACCCAAGAGGCGCCGCCGGTGCCCGTGGACAGCGTGCGCGCCGGCGCTGGAAGTATCGATTTTGCCCGCATCATTGAACAACTCCCCGAGGGAGTCATTCATGTAGAGGGTGGCCCCATGTTGAACGCAGCGTTGTGCGACGCCGATGTGGTGGATGCACTCAATCTCACAATTGCGCCACAACTTGTGGGCATTCGCGGCGATGCACTCACTAGGGCCCCACATGCGCCACGACACTTTGAACTCACAACAGCTGAGTTAGTGGACGGTTTTGTGTTTCTTCGATACGAACGAAGAAAAAACTCTACGACTGTTTAAGAAGTGCGAGCTCGCGACTGAAGTCGGCGACACCGTCGAAGTTTTTGTACACACTTGCAAAGCGCATGTAGGCAACTTCATCAAGACCACGAAGACGATCCAACACTGCATGGCCCACCGTAGATGTGGTGACAACAATTCCCGAGGCTTGCGCCGAACGCACGTCGTCTTCCACCAATTCAGCAAGCGCATCAATCTGGTCTGGTTCTACAGGGCGACCTTTGCACGCAGACTGCACCCCGAATACCACTTTGGCGCGGTCAAAAGGCTCCCGAACTCCTGAGCGTTTCAGCACCATAAGAGGAGCACCTTCAAGACGTTCGTAGGTAGTGAAGCGATACGCGCACTCGGGACAGGAGCGACGGCGACGAATCGCGTTTCCCTCATCGGCGGACCGAGAGTCGATCACCTTGGTGTCGTCGTGGCGGCATACGGGGCAATGCACGAAACAGAACTATAAAGCACGCTCGGTTAACTTTCTGTCAGTTTTTAAGAAAATAACGCCTCAAAGCGTGACATGTATGCAGTGCAGCTTTTTACGGAATTCGAATGACTTGCCCTGGTTCGATGTGTGAGCCGTTCAATCGGACCATATCTGTGACCAAGTCACCGATGCTGCCTTCGGGCACGATGGTGCGAGCGATATCCCACAAGGTGTCGCCATGCTGGGCAACGACTGTGCGAGGAACTGACACATTTTCTTGGGAAGGATCTGATGCCACTGCCCCGCTTGTGACCACTGCAGTGACAGCCATAAAGACCACAGTGACGCCCAGAACTCGACGGCGAAGCCGGAAAGTGCGCTCGCTGGGGCGCGCCTTACGTGAGGCAGCTTGGGGGCGGGCCTGAACAGTTCGGGGAACTTGGGGCGAAAAGAGCAGTGGATCGATGGTGGTG
>JAUMDU010000150.1:5715-17588 GCA_032121425.1 Ilumatobacteraceae bacterium
CGTGTAGTAGGGCCTGTTGTGAAATTCACCGTAACGAACGGGTGTTCGATAGTTTGCCCGAACATGTGTTCGTTGTCAACCCTTTAGGCGAACAATTGTTCTCCGAACAGGTGTTTGACCCAGACGACGAACACCTGTACGCTCTACCCCATGTCAGAGACCCTCACCGAACGCCAACGTCAGATCCTCCACGTGATTGAAAAGTCCATGCAAGACCGCGGCTATCCCCCCAGTGTCCGTGAAATTGGTGAGGCAGTCGGGCTCAACTCCCCCTCCACCGTCCACAACCATCTCTCCTCATTGCAGAAAATGGGCTTCCTGCGTCGTGACCCCACCAAGCCCCGCGCTCTCGAAGTGCGCTTCGATACCAACTCAGAAGTAGCCATGGAACGTCGACCCTCTCGACATGTGCCACTCATTGGTGAAGTGGCAGCAGGTACCGGGCTGTTAGCTCAAGAGAACGTTGAAGATCTCATACCCTTACCGACCGACTTCACAGGTGAAGGCGAACTGTTCATGTTGAAAGTGCGCGGTGACTCCATGATCGATGCAGGCATTTTGGATGGAGACTTTGTTGTTGCACGTCAACAAAACGTGGCAGAAAACGGCGACATTGTTGTTGCAGGAATTCCTGGAGACGAAGCAACCATCAAGACATTCAAGAAGTCTGGCAACACCATCACATTGATTCCATCAAATGCTTCAATGAAGCCCATGGTGTTTTCTTCAGATGAAGTGCATGTCTTTGGCAAACTTGTCACCGTCATGCGTCGCCTTTAACAGCGCAGTTTTTTACACACCCAAACGTCGCGCCACAGTGTGGAGCAACGCATCTGGTTGCACCACTGCAACACGTACGTGGCGAGATCCACCAGTGCCATAGAAATCACCAGGGCTCACTAATGCGCCGCCCTCATGTGCAAGTCGTTCTGTGAATTCCCAGGCATCTGCGGCATCGAACCACAGATAAAAACCACCATCTGGCATAGGGATATCAATGCCTGACCATTTGGTCAAAGTCTGTGCCATGAATTCCAAACGCCAGCGATATCGATCACGTTGTGATGCAACATGATCATCGTCATCAAGTGCAGCCACGCCAGCCGCTTGTGCAGGGCCTGGCACCATAAAGCCCGCATGCTTACGCACTTCTTTCAAGTACTCCACAATCTCAGCATCGCCGGCATAAAAGCCCACGCGTACGCCAGCCAAATTGGAACGCTTCGATAATGAGTGCACCGCAATCACGCCATCTAGGCCGTGCTGCAAAATTGATTGCGAAGAAGTGGCCCACGTGAACTCGGTGTAACACTCATCAGAAAACACCGGCACATTGTGTGTTCTCCCCCACGCAGCCGCTGCACCAAGGTCATCGAGTGCGCCGGTGGGGTTACTGGGACTATTCACCCACAACATCAACGCACGAGAGGCATCATCGGCACTGATTGACGCGAGATCTAACTTGCCGTCTGAGGTGACACCCACGGGCACTGGGCGCAATCCTGCCAACGTGGCACCCATCTCGTAGGTGGGATAAGCAACAGCTGGATACAGCACTGTGTCGCGATTTGGGCGCCGTAACTTCATGTATTGCGGAGTGGTGGCAACAAACTCTTTGGTGCCAATGCATGCAGCGATGCGCGAGACTGGAACATCAATGGCAAAGCGTCGTCCCATCCAGCGTGCAATCGATCGTCGCAGCGCTTCAGACCCGATGGATGCCGGATATCCGCGCTCTGATCCTGAACCACCCAATGCGGCAAGGACTGCAGCTGGTGGCGGATCACAGGGAGTACCAATGGACAAGTCCACAATCCCGCCGTCATGGGATGCCGCAATTTTTTGGAACTTATCGAGGCGGTCGTAAGGGTATGGCGGTGGAACGAATCCGGGTGCATCACGATTGTCGGTTGCGTTACTCATGGTGCGTCAAGTTTCGCCCATCGGTGTCGTCGACAACGAACTCTCGCAATCGACCCTCAGATGCCTGAGACAGTCGAGCGCGTACCAGCAAGCCTGCATCGCCCTCTTCAATAGAGACCACTTCACCTTCGCGATGCACAGCCGCCATCACATCGCCACGCTCAAAAGGAATCAATAGTTCGGTCACCCGGGAAATAGATCGCATGCGATCAGCTAGTCGACGCAAGAAGATATCGAGCCCCATGCGGTGCAATGCAGAGACTGCGACTGCTCCTTGGTACTCCTCCACCAACGACGCACCATGGTCGGGCGTGGCATCTGCCTTGTTGAACACAATGAACTCGGGAACAGAATCGGCGCCAATCTCGGCAAGCACTTCACGCACCGCTGTGATTTGTTGTTCTGGGTATGTCGCACTTGCATCCACCACATGCACCAATAAGTCGGCCACAGCCGCAACTTCAAGTGTGCTTTTGAATGACTCAATCAACCCGTGTGGCAATGCGCGGATAAATCCCACTGTGTCGGTGACCAACACAGGTTCACCACCTGGCAATGACAAACGACGAGTGGTGGGATCCAAGGTGGCAAACAAGCGATCCTCGGCAAGCACTCCTGCGTGAGTAAGTGCGTTGAGCAATGTGGATTTACCGGCGTTGGTATATCCCACAATGACCACCGAAGCCAAGCCACTACGCCCTCGACCTTTGCGTTGTGTGTGTCGTGTGCGTTCCAAGGATTTCAAATCGCGTTCAAGTTTTTCGATACGGCGCATAATGCGACGACGATCTACTTCAAGACGTGTTTCACCAGGGCCTCGCGTGCCGATACCGCCACCTTGCTGTGATAATCCTGCCTTTGCGCCACGACGCAACCGTGGCAAGCGATATCGCAACATGGCAAGTTCTACTTGTGCTTTACCTTCTTGGGTATGCGCATTCTGCGCAAAAATATCCAAGATGACAGCCGTGCGATCAAGTGCAGTTCGCCCAAGTGCTTTTTCTAGGTTGTACTGCTGAGCTGGAGAAAGTTCATTATCGAATACCACCGTGTCAGCATCAATAGCGAGACACACTTCGCGAAGTTCATCAACTTTTCCCTTGCCGATGTACCAGGTGGAATCAGGTGTATCGCGACGTTGTGTGAGGCGCGCCGCTTCATCGGCGCCGGCTGTGTCAATCAACAATGAAAGCTCGTCAAGGCCTTCTTCAGTTTCTTCATCAGTGTGGCCACCAAGAGTGACTCCCACTAAAACAATGCGCTCTCGAAAGGTGCGTTCAATCAGGGTCTGGCCAAGAGCCTCCTGATACGGGTTACTCACACGTGCACCGCAACACTTGCAATGAAGGTGGTTGGGCCAATGAGTGTGGCATGTCGATTCTCATCAATAGTGACAAACGCAGTTCCGCCGTCCATATGCACTACTACCTCGTCTACGGAGGCGGGCACCAGACCCCATCGCAATGCAGCATCAGCTGCGGCACATGCACCAGTGCCGCAGGCACGCGTAATTCCTGCGCCTCTTTCATGCACCTTCATGGTGATGGCATTGACGCCGGGTCCTGGTTCCACGATTTCTAAATTCACATCTGGTACTAGTTCACCAAGTCGTTGCACATCAACAAAGGAGACTTCTTCTACAGCTACTACCGAATGTGGATTCCCTACCGACACATGACTCACTGGACGCATCGGGTCACATTCCAATTGAGCCCAATTGCTCGGTGCAGCCACGTCAGTAATTTCACCCATCTGCACAGATGCCATCACCGTGTTGCCGTCCCACTCACTAGTGACTGTGACACTGCGCATTCCCGCATCTGTTTTCACCGCATACGTGGTGTGAGCACCATGACCTAAGGACCCATGTGCCGCTTGAACTAAACAACGAATTCCGTTACCACTCATTTGGGCCACTGATCCATCTGCATTGAACAAACGCATCGTGAGTTCAGTGTCGTTCACGTCCATCAATAACAAACCGTCTGCACCAATACCAGTGGAACGAGCACACCAACGCCGTGCAAGATCAGGCCATGCGATAGAGGGTTCACCCTGGGCAAGGTCAAAGACTAAGAAGTCATTTTCAAGACCATGATGTTTAGTGAGCGTGAACTCCATAGTTCCCCACACTATGTCAACGCCGCCAGCACCACAGGGGTGACTTCGGCGATCGGGTCTTTTCGTACCTCGACCCATTGAATTCGCGGGTCGCGGCGATACCAACGCTCTTGGCGAATGGCGAACTGTTGAGTGCGCAAAATGGTTGCATCAATGGCTTGTTGTTGTGTCCAGCGCCCCTCAAGACACTCGATTACTTCTTTGTATCCGAGAGCCTGGCGTGCAGTCAGCGAAATGGCGGGCTGTACTTCTAACAACGCACGCACCTCTTCAAAAAGGCCGGCTTCCACCATGCGATGTACACGTTGAGCAATTCGGTCCCGCAACTCATCGCGCTGCCATCTAATACCCACCTGCACGATGTCTGTGGCAGGAAACGTGGTCACTCCTTCGCCAAAAGAACTAAACGGTTGACCACTTCCTACGCACACTTCCAAAGCGCGAATAATGCGTCGTCTATTGGTGGGCTCCATCTTGGTGGCGGCGGCTGCATCTAGTGACTGCAAGCGACGAAACAACACTGCAGTGTCTGGTTCTGTTTCCAGCTCAGCACGCACTTCGGGCCATTCACCGGGCAGGTTCAAACCATCCACGACTGCAGTCACATAAAGCCCGGTTCCTCCGACTACTAATTCTCGTGCGCCAGCGGTTGCAATACGTTCACGTGCGACTTCTCTATCTTCCACATAGCGCGCAACTGTGTATCTCTCGTGTGGGTCAGCAAGATCTAATCCGTGATGAACAACTCGTTGTTGGTCATCCACTGTGGGCTTTGCTGTGCCGATGTTCATCTTGCGATACACCTGCATGGCATCTGCTGCCACAATGTGCACGCCACCAAGCGTTGTCGCAGCCTCCATCGCCACATCGCTCTTACCGCTTGCAGTGGGGCCAAGTACCACCACCGGTGACATTGTCGTCATCTCACACCGACATCAAAGGAATACGAATCTTGTGCGTCGCATCGTGCAAGACCTCAACAAGATGACCCTTGAGATAGTGCGCAGCCGCATCTTCAATTTCGACACTGCAATAGGTTCCCGGACGCAAAGGCTGCGGTACGGTGAAGTGCACAAGCTTGAACTGGCGCGTACGGCCCGACATGATGCGCGGGTCTTGCTTGCTGGGACCATCGACAACGACTTCTTCAACACGACCAATACGTTCGCGGTGCTTTCGCAACGCGCTGCGTTCAATAACCACTCGCAGACGATCAAAACGATCCCCTACTTCGGCCGGGTCACAGAACTTCTCCACCATTAATGCGGCTTCAGTTCCTTCACGTGGAGAGAAAATGAACTCAAACACCGAGTCGAAGTCTGCTTCGGCGGCTACTTCCATGGTGCGAACAAAGTCGGCTTCAGTTTCGCCCGGAAATCCGACGATGATGTCACTAGTCACGGCAATGTCGGGCATCAAACGACGCGCTTCGGCAAGACGTTCGAGATATCGATCTGCGGTATAGCCGCGATGCATAAGCGACAAGACGCGATCAGAACCCGATTGCAATGGATAGTGCAACTGCTCACACACTGATTCGGTGTGCGCCATGGCTTCAAGAACGTCGATGCGCATGTCCTTCGGGTGTGGGCTGGTGTAACGCACACGTCGGATGCCTTCAACTGCACCGACTTCGCGCAGCAACTGGGCAAATTGCGGGCTTGCAGAAACATCGGCTCCATCACGACGCGCAGCGAGAGAAAGATCACGGCCGTAGCTGTTGACGTTCTGGCCAAGAAGAGTCACTTCTGTGATTCCTTGAGCAGCAAGCGACGCCACTTCGCGCACAATGTCGGCGAACGGCCGACTGATTTCTCTACCGCGCACTGACGGCACGATGCAATACGCACACGTGTTGTCACAACCAATCTGAATTGTGACCCATGCGTTATACGAGGTCTCACGTCGCGCAGGCAAAGCACTGGGGAATAACGCATGATCATCCATCACTGCTTCTTCAAGAATTTCGGTGATGGGGCCATGTTCAGCAGCCCACGCCAGTAGCTCATTGGTGCGATGCACATTGTGTGTTCCCATGACAACATCGACCCATGGGGCGCGAGTCTGGACAATGTCTTTGTCCTTCTGAGACAAACAGCCACCCACCACAATGCGACGGCCGTCTTTAGCGTCTTTCCACGTCTTGAGATGACCCAAGGTTCCATACAGCTTGTTGTCGGCGTTCTCACGAATACAGCAGGTGTTCAGCACCACAACATCAGCGTCAGCATCATTTTCTGCGCGCCTCATGCCGTCGGACTCCAAGAGGCCTGCGATTCGTTCAGAGTCGTGTTCGTTCATCTGACACCCAAACGTGCGCACCACGTATGACTCTGGAGTATTGCCTTTCACGTATCTCAGGCTACCGAGTCAGTGTGGATGCAAGCCCCGATACATGCCGGAGGGCCGACCCCCTGGGAGTGGGATCGGCCCTCATACGAGTGGCAACTCGATTGTGTGCGCGACGATTTAGTCGAGCTCGATGGGCTCTTCGTCTTTATCGCTGAATTCTGCTTCTACTTCGCCATTGAGGCCAGCGATAGCGCGAATCTTTTGTTCCATATCCACCATCAACTCTGGATGATCATGCAGGTAGTTCTTTGCGTTTTCACGGCCCTGGCCAAGCTGCTCACCTTCATAGGTGAACCATGCGCCGGACTTCTTTGCAATGCCCATTTCGACAGCCAAGTCCAACAGTGCGCCTTCACGACTAATGCCTTTTCCATACATGATGTCGAATTCGGCTTGACGGAAAGGTGGTGCCACTTTGTTCTTCACCACTTTCACTCGCGTGCGAGATCCGGTGACTTCTGCACCATCTTTAATTGCCTCAATACGACGGATATCGAGACGAACAGATGAATAGAACTTCAATGCACGTCCACCAGGAGTTGTCTCAGGTGATCCGAACATGACACCAATTTTTTCACGCAGCTGGTTGATGAAAATACAAATGGTGTTGGACTTATTGAGGTTTGCTGTCAACTTGCGCAATGCTTGGCTCATCAAACGAGCTTGCAAGCCCACGTGGCTATCTCCCATGTCGCCTTCAATTTCCGCACGTGGCGTCAATGCAGCAACCGAGTCAATCACCACAACATCGAGGGCGCCTGAGCGAATCAACATGTCGACAATTTCGAGTGCTTGTTCGCCAGTATCTGGCTGGGAAATCAGCAACTGGTCGATGTCGACACCAATTGCTTTGGCATACACAGGATCCATTGCGTGTTCGGCGTCGACATAGGCGCAAATTCCGCCGTTGCGCTGAGCTTCAGCAACAACATGCATTGCCAAAGTGGACTTACCCGAAGACTCTGGACCGTAGATTTCCACCACGCGACCACGTGGCAAACCGCCAACTCCAAGTGCGAGATCGAGTGGCAATGCACCGGTAGGAATGGCCTCAATTGCCATGGAACCCTTTTCGCCCATCCGCATGATGGAACCTTTTCCGTACTGCTTGTCGATCTGGGCGAGTGCCGCATCGAGAGCCTTGGCACGTTCTGGTGTTGGTGTAGTCATGGTTGTTTTCCTTTGTGGTGATCCGCGGTGTGTGCCGTGGAATGAGTGACTGTATGCAAGGGGTGTGTTCGAACAACAACACTGTAACTACGAACACCTGTTCGGTCAAGCATTGTCGGTGGCCCTATGTGCACCAGTGCCCACAATCTCAGGAAAACCCCACAGAACAAGCCTTTGCGCCCGTAGCGGAAGGAAATATTTATTTCTGGGATTGCTCCGAGAGCCACTTTTCGGCCTCGGCAATGTCTTCTTCTGACGGGGCTCGAATCAAAAGATCGACCCCTTGCCACACCGTGTAGGTCATGGGATATGTCACCACAGGCACGCTGATCGCCAGCACGGCCGCCACGATAAGAAGCGGTGCTAGCGCAATGCCAAAAATAAGCGACGCCACCATCCATCCGATGATGGTTCCAAATGTCATGAACACACCCATGGTGGCTGCGCCAAGTTCAAATCCTTCGTATCCACGTTCCCAACGAATACCGCATGTTTGGCAGTGATCACTCTTGCGATACCACGATGTGAAAAACGATCCTTTTCCACCACACCATGCACAACGACGAAACAATCCGCGGAGAAGCATTGTGACTATTGCGGGTCGCCGTTGATTATGCAATGAGTTCGTCAACGAATTCTCCAAAAACAGATGCGTAGCGAAGAGCTTCTTCTTCGGTGTGCACTACTGAGATTAACCATTGCTCATCAAGGCCTGGTGGAAGCAAGATGCCACGATTGATTCCGTGCATCCACTGAGCAAATGCAATATCAAAATCTGTGGCTTTGTAATCGCGATAATTTCGGATGGGTTCTTCTGCCCATGTAATGCATCCCTTTGCACCGAATTGAACAGTGTGTGCGGGTAGTTCGGCGGCCGTGATGATGTCATCACATGCTTTTACTAACTGTGCGTTGCGTGCAATGGTGGCTTGCGTTGCCTCAGGCGTACACACTTCAGCAAGAACCGCTTGCGCCGCAGCCATCACTAATGGGTTGCCGTTATAAGTACCCAGATGCAATACGCGCCCAGAAGTGATTTGATCCATGCACTCTTGAGTGCCACCAAATGCACCAATGGGTAAACCTCCACCAATGCTTTTCGCTAAACACACCAAATCGGGCTGCACGCCCAACGCTCCTGTTGCACCAGACCATCCTGCGGTAATGCCAGTTTTCACTTCATCGAAAATCAACATCGTTCCGTATTCACTGGTGATGCGACGTACGTCTTCGAGATATCCCGCTTGTGGCATACAAATGCCAATGTTTTCCATGACGGGCTCCACGATGAATGCTGCAACGTCGTGGTTCTGCAACACACGAGCAAGAGCATCTGCATCGTTATACGGAATGACAATTGTGTCCGCCAACACTGCCGGCGTAATTCCTGCTGTTGCGGGAACAGGCGTGGGCATATGGGCGGGGCCTGCAACATCGAGTGCGGGCTTCATGGAAATCATCACTTCATCGTGATGGCCGTGATAGCCGCCTTCTACTTTGACAATCTTGTGACGACCAGTGATTCCACGAGCTACACGAATTGCATCCATGGTTGCTTCAGTACCCGAGTTGGTAAAGCGCCACATCGGCAACTTGTAACGCGCAGCAAGCAATTCGGCGACATCGGCATTTGTTTCACAAGGAGTAACAAACAATGTTCCGTTGTCTAGTTGTTTCTCAATTGCGCGACGCACAAGTGGATTGACATGGCCGGCAAACAATGATCCAAATCCCATGTCGTAGTCGACATATCTGTTTCCGTCTACGTCTTCCATCCATGCGTCTTGAGCACGGCGCACCACAAGTGGATGCGGATCGTAGGCCTGGAAACTAGAGGGAACACCAAGTGGTAAAACTTTTCGTGCTCGCTCGTTGGCAGCCTGTGATGCCTGAGTATTTGCGGCATACGCCTTCAGCTCTCGCCGAGTTATTTCCTTAGCTCTGTCTGCTAAGTCTTGGCGCAACGTTGGTTTCGTTGCTGACATGATTATCACCCCGATTAACGGTCAAAAACATCCTATCGGAGTCATCGCATTGGACGGGACTCTCGCCAATTTCACTGCGTTGGGTTGGATGTTTCGTCGCTTTATGGCACACTTAAACCACGCTTGGTGGGCGTAGCTCAGTTGGTTAGAGCGCCAGGTTGTGGTCCTGGAGGTCGGGGGTTCGAGACCCCTCGTTCACCCCAATCGTTGCCATTGCTGTGCGTACAGACACCTGTGCACATAGACATGGTTGAACGAAAACTTGATTCAACCAAGACTTGGCTATCCCGCATGTGGCTCGCCTAAGATGTCATCTTCATCGCGCGCCTTTAGCTCAGTTGGTAGAGCAACGGACTCTTAATCCGCAGGTCCTGGGTTCGAGCCCCAGAGGGCGCACCACAACATCGTGAGACAAGGTGGGGCAAATTCATGGCCGCATTCGACATCGTTACCTTTTCATTGCAGCCAGAGATCTCCGACGACACATTCATCAAGATCGATGCCCAGATGCAGGAATGGTCGTATGTTCACCTTCCAGGAATCATGCGTCGCACCGTGGCACGAGATTCACACGGTCAATGGATTGTTGTGCAACTTTTCGACAATCTGGAACAGTGTGGCACCGAGTATTTCACTCGAGCTGAGCACCCGGTTTCCGACTGGTGGGCATGCATTGACCACTCTTGCGTGGTCGCACGTGCCTACAACTTGTTGTAACGAGATCCCTATTGCTGCACAAGCGTGACAGCATTTCCTTCTGGGTCGGTTATGCCGGCAAGTGATGCACCACCTGGGATGTCGAATCTCTCTAGGGTGACTGTGCCCCCGAGAGAAACTGCTTGTGCAAGTGAAGCTGTGAGATCACGTACTTGGATGTACAAGGTGACCCCTGGGTGACTGCCCTGACGAATGTGACCGCCGATACCATTTTCTGGGCCACCAATACCAGCGGGAATCTGGCGAATAAATCCTTCGCCAATGTCCCAGTGAAACAACTGCGAATAAAAAGAAGAAAGCATCTCGGCATCACGTGCCTGTATCTCAAAATACACAACGGGACGTGCCCAATCTTTTGGCGTGGTGTCATCCATGCAGATGCATGCTAGGCCACTTGATTCTGATTACCTGATTCATCAGGATCATTGCTTTGGCCCTGGGTTTTCGTATCCCCTACTCTTCCACCCATTAACAACATGGCAAGATGCGTTCTGTTTCTTGCTCCTGATTCAGTCAATATTCGACTCACACGATTACGAATTGTCTGTACGGATAGAAAGAGTTCCTGAGAAATTTCTTTGTCAAACTTTCCTTGCGAAATAAGTAGCAGTATTTTTCGATCAGTCTCATCGGTGATATCACGCAATATCTGATGTTCTTCACCTCGAGAATCGAGAATGCCATTTTGCATGGGGGCATCTCGATCTATCTGGGTGAACAGTTCCAACATGCGTTGTCCAATTGCCTCTCGATCCATCGTGAGATCTACAGCGTCGTAGATTCCCACTTCACTTGCTTCCATCAAGATTGCTGTTGAAACGGGAATCGTCGTGACCAGTAGTGCACAAAACTGAGGAACTTTGTCAAAGGCTCCCTCGCGCCACATTCGTGACCATTCTTCAAGACGTCCTTTGCCAAGAATGACGATGTCAACACTTCCCGACGTGAGGTTCTTACGTGCCTCATCTGTATCGGACACAAGACCCACGAGTTCATAATTCTTCTCGCCTCTGGTTGCAATTCGTGCAAGGTCTTCAAGAAAGCCCTTGCTAATCCAAATCAGCACCCTCAATGAAACCCCTCCCCCTGAAGTCGGTCACTGCGATGACGTCTTCACCGTAACAATTGCCTCAGAAGTAGTTGCAGAATGAAAGTACTTTTATACCTCTCGGTAAGCCTTAGCGAGTAAAGGCTGCAACAACTTCCACGTGGTGGGTCTCAGGGAAGATATCGAGCACTTCCACCTCTCCAATGGAATAGCCCGCGTCGGTCAGAAGCCGTGCATCTCGCGCGCCAGCCACCGGGTCACAACTCACCAAGATCACCGTCGGTGCACCGGTTTCAATAATTGCCTGCGAACCATGCTTGCCCAATCCTGTACGTGACGGGTCAGCAATGACTACATCTGCTTCCACTGCTTCCCATGTATCGACATCTGCTTGTTCAATCACTGCTGCACACTCAGCCAAGTTACGCACTGCATCGCGACACGCAGAAGGCGAAGATTCCACCAGGTGCACCGCGTCGAAACGTTCTTCTAAGGCAAGACTGAATAAGCCCACGCCACCGTAAGCGTCAAGCATCAATCCACCGTTAACTCCCAAG
>JAUMDU010000151.1:0-6210 GCA_032121425.1 Ilumatobacteraceae bacterium
TTCCAGTTCTTGTGATGCGTGATGGGGCAGTGGAGCTAGAGATCATGCAATGGGGTTTGGTGCCATCATGGTCTAGCGACCCAAAGGTGGGCTCCAAGATGATTAATGCACGTGCGGAAACTTTGATGGAAAAGGTGTCTTTCAAAAATCTTGTGCGCTCGAATCGATGCATCATTCCTATGTCGGGGTTTTATGAATGGCATAGAGAAGGCTCTCACCCAAAGGTGCCGTTTTATGTGACGCGTAAAGATCATGGACTGATATGGGCGTCAGGGCTATGGACGACATCAGCGGTGGTAGATAACGGGTATACGTGCGCAATGATTACCCGAGAAAGCGGTGATGACTTGAGTTCTCTTCATCACCGTACACCTGCGCATTTCTCACCAGAACTTGCCTGTGATTGGATGACCTCATCTATGGAGGTAGGCGAGTTGTGCAACATCTCTGTGCAACCATCATTGTTATTTTACGAAGTCAGCACCGACGTCAATAGTGTGCGTAACAACCGCGCAGAACTCATTGAACAGGTCACTAATGAAGAGGAGAGCGCACAGAGCGATCACCCTCGTCTTTTTTAGGATGTGCTAGTTCAGTGCGGTGATGATCTTTTCCGCGTGTTGTTCGAGTACTTCGCGCTCAATCTTTGCTGCAGCGTGTGCAAAATTAAAATCACTGATAGTTGTTGTGGGAATAAGATGAATATGGCAGTGATTGATTTCGTATCCAGCAATCATCATTCCTACACGCTCGCAGGGGAATGCTTTTGCCTGTGCCTGTGAGATGCGATGAGACACAGAAAACATGTGTTGTGACAACTCGGGGGACATGTCGATCCAGTGGTCAACTTCTTCAACCGGGACAACCAACACATGTCCTTCGGTGATTGGGTTAATTGACATAAATGCAACGCAATAATCGTCGCGATACACAAAGGTTCCAGGAATATCACCCTTGATGATGAGAGAAAAGACTGTGCTCATCCGTTATAGCCACCAGACACCGTGAAGACATCTCCTGTGCAATATGACGACTCGGGACCTGAGAGGAAACGAATCATCTCGGCGATGTCGTTGGGTTCGCCCATGTAGCCCTTTGCGATGCGAGTGACGATGCCTGCTTTCACCATTTCACTGAAAGGTGTGAGAAGGGGGGTCTCGATATAGCCAGGGCACACGGCATTCACATTGATTCCCAAATGTGCAACTTCTGCGGCCACTGACTTAGTGAGTGTAATCATTCCGGCCTTTGCCACTGAATAGTGCGAG
This sequence comes from Ilumatobacteraceae bacterium, assembly GCA_032121425.1. Lineage (GTDB taxonomy): Bacteria > Actinomycetota > Acidimicrobiia > Acidimicrobiales > Ilumatobacteraceae > UBA2093. The sequence continues at coordinate 1,269 of JAUMDU010000151.1, forward strand.
GCCGCGGCTGATGGTTGTTGACCAAGTATGGATGAAATGTTGATGATGCGACCACTTCGTTGTGGTTGCATGTGGCGCAGTGCGGCACGACATCCATAAAACGCACCATAGAGATGTACGCGTAACATTCGGTCCCAGGCTTCATTGGTGAGATCAACGAGATAGTTCATCGGTTCCATTTCGCCGATGCGTCCCTCAAAACGTTTCATCTGATTGGCAATGGTGAGATCCATCTTGTTGGAGACATCTTGTGGCGCGATACCTGCGTTGTTCACCATGATGTCAAGACGGCCGAGCGAGGCGACGCATTGATCTACCGCGGCATCGAATGCTTCTGAATCGGTGACATCAAAAGGCAGCGCAATTCCTCCGACTTCGTCTGCAATCTTTTGAGCAGCAGTTGGGTCAAGGTCGTTGACCGCTATCAGGGCACCATCGGCTGCAAGTCGTCGAGCGGTTGCGGCACCAAGGCCTGAGCCACCTCCAGTGATGAACACAACGGAATCTTGAAGAACTAAAGACATATCAGCACCTTACGTCGTCCACTTTGCTGTCCAGAACATCGGGCTACGATTGCTCCGTGCCTCTGTCCTCCTTGTTGACGATCCCCAATGCAATCACAGTCATCCGGTTAGGTCTTTTGCCTGTGTATGTCTCATTTATGGCAGATGGTCGAGTGGTAGCGGGAAGCTTCTTCTTTGGTGCTCTCGGATTTACTGATTGGATTGATGGCTACATCGCGCGTCGATTCAATCAGGTCTCAGAATTTGGAAAAATCATTGATCCGGTGGCGGATCGTTTGGTGTTTTTTGTGGGCATTACCACCGCGATGTATTACGGCTATTTCCCTGTCTGGTTTGGTGTGGTCATCTTGATTCGAGAGGTATCAATTGCACTTGTGATGGTGGTGGGCACTTTGTTGGGCATGGAGCGTTTCGCGGTGACTCGATTAGGTAAATGGGCGACTTTTGCTCTTTTGTGTGCGGTGCCGTGGATCACTATTGGTGCTGCAGGTGGGGTGTGGGTCACCTTTGAGGTTCTGGGCTGGTTGGTAGGGGTCCCCGGAATCATTGTCTCCTATATCGCATTTTTTCAGTACTTGCCTACAGTGCGCGCCAACATGTCCTCGAAGCGCGGCTTGTAACGAGTACCGTTGGGGTTGTGAACATCCCATCAGATTTGCGTTATACCAAGGATCACGAATGGGTCCGTGCCACGGGCTCCATGGTGCGTGTAGGAATTACCGATTACGCCCAAGATGCATTAGGTGATGTGGTTTTCGTTCAGTTGCCAGATGTGGGAAGTGTTTTCTCGGCACAGCAAGGCCTTGGAGAAATTGAAAGCACCAAGAGTGTGAGCGATGTGTATGCACCAGTTGCTGGCAAGGTTGTTGCAGTTAACGATGCGCTCGTAGATCATCCTGAATTACTTAATAGCGACCCGTATGGCGAAGGCTGGATCTGTGAAATCGAATATTCCCAACTCGACGAAAGTCTTTTGATATCGGCCGAGGAATACTCCTCGCTAACCGGATCTGGATGAGATAGGTCATGTCCTACGTCTTTTGTAACAAATGTGGACACAGAAATCCTCCGACGTCGTCGTTTTGCTCTGCGTGTGGAGCTGTTTTAGATTTCCTTGACGACCGCACCATTACTTTGTCAAAGGTTGACCCACTCCAGGACGCAACCGGATCACAAGATGACATAAGAGTCGACTTAGACGATATTGAAACTGGAACTGCAATCCTTGTGATACGTGGAGGCGAAGAAGAGGGTTCTTATTTTGTGCTATCAAAGCCCGTTACCACCGTGGGTAGAGCCGAAAACTCAGACATCGCCTTTGATGACATCACGGTGTCGCGTCTACATAGTGAAATTCTCCGACACGACGGAAACTATGTGGTGCGTGATTCAGGGTCTTTGAACGGCACCTACGTAAATCAGCGTCGTGTAGATGTCTGCGAATTGCGTCAAGGCGACGAGCTACAAATTGGAAAATTTCGATTGGTGTTTTTGGAGAGTGCAGAGGACATCTCGTGAGTGACACAACTTTTTTATCTATCGGTGAGGTCCTTGCTCAACTGCTTGAAGAGTTTCCTGATGTCACTATTTCCAAAATTCGTTTTTTAGAAACACAAGGTCTTATTGAACCTGAAAGAACCCCGTCTGGCTATAGAAAATTCACAGACACAGAAGTAGAACGTCTTCGTTTTATTCTGAGAGAACAGCGAACAAATTATCTTCCTTTGAGGATTATTAAGAATCGTCTCGAAGATGAGAGCACGGATATCAGTCGTGATTTTGTCATTCCTCCTGAGGACATCACAACGTCTACTCATCCTGCTGCCCAAGCGGCCATGCGTAAGACTCAAGCCACAGGTGTCGCACCATCTACTCCTCAGACGGCGCCAGTAGAGCAAGACCCGATTGTTCCGCAGTCCATCATGAGAGAACAGCGTTTGGCCGCATTGACGCACATGGACAACACAGAGTCCATTCCGCGTGATCAACTCTTGAGTCAATCACATATTGATCCATCCTTTTTGAAAGAACTTGAGTCAGCGGGCCTAGTGGCCGGGCATGAAGTGGGAGATACGACTTTCTTTGATGCACATTCCATTGCTGTTGCTGAAGTAGCTGGAAGATTTCAGGAGATGGGTATAGATATTCGTCATTTACGATCTTGGAAGACTTCAGCCGATCGTGAAGTGAGTCTTTTTGAACAAAGAATTCTTCCTCTCCTTCGTCAACGTAATCCTGCAGCTCGTGAGGAAGCGCTCAACATGTTGGTGGAACTCATCGATCTTGGTGCACGACTGCGTGTGTCGTTGATAATGCGTGATGTTGCCCGTTTGACTGAACCTAAGTAGCTATGAAAAACATTTCTGTGCGCTCCGTGCGATTGGATCGACTGTCGGGAACGCCGGTTGTAACTTTGCGTGAAGATGAACTTCCTCGTCGCCAATTTGAGATTTTCATTGGTGGACCGGAGGCTGCTTCAATTAAGTCGGCGCTGGACGGTGAGACAACACCACGTCCACTGACGCACGATCTCTACGTGCATACGATTGAGCGTCTTGGTCTAGAGATTGTTCGGGTAATTCTTACTCACGTCACAGACGGGACTTACTTTGCCGACGTGATTGTGCGCACGGATGATGGGGAAGTGGTGATTTCCTCTCGCCCTTCCGATGCCTTGGCCATTGCCTTGAGGGCGTCATGCCCGATTTATGCCTCTGTGGATCTTTTAGAGATGGTGGGGGAAGTGCCTGAGGAAGAGCCCGTCAACTCTGAGGCCGAAATTATCGATGAATTCCGTGATTTCATTGAAAATATCTCTCCCGAAGATTTTGGGTAGCGACCTATTGACGTTGGGGTGAACACCCCCTAGCGTCTTACATCCACGTAGTTACACGGTTGTGTGTCGGGTGGTGTTACAGATGAGGTCTTTCATGAATACGTTTAGCGCAAGTCAAGCCGCAGAGATTGTGGGCATTACCTACCGTCGTTTGGACTATTGGGCGCGCACAGACTTGGTTCGACCATCTGGAACAGATGCCGCAGGTAGCGGGAGTCGTCGTTGCTACACATACCGAGATCTCTTAGAACTGAAGGTTATTAAGAAGCTTCTTGATGCAGGTATCAAGCTTGAATCAATCCGTGACGTGTTCTCCTACATGCGTGAACATGTAGATACAGATATTTCTGCTGCACATCTTGTGATTGACGGTTCAAGTGTGGTGTTGTGCAACGGTGACGAACTCATTGACGTATTGCGCCATGGCCAAGGTGTGCTCAATATCTTGCCGATGTCAGGTGTGCGTGACGAAGTAGATCGTCGCATAATCTCGTTTACCCCTCAAGATGACATTGAAGGCGGCGCTGCAACTTCAGTCGCAGTGTGATCGTGAAGTTTTCACCACTAGACGCGTCTCATCGCGCGCTTGGCGCCAAGATGACCCAATTTGGTGGTTGGGAGATGCCGTTGTCGTATGAACACGGAACATTGGCTGAGCACAATGCTTGTCGCCAAGGGGCGGCGATGTTTGATGTGTCCCACTTGGGAACTGTGCGTATTGAAGGACCTGACGCCTACGATCGTCTACAGACAGTGTTAACTAATGATCTTGGAAAGATTCGCCCCGGTCGTGCCCAGTACACACATTTGTTAGATAACAGCGACGCATCTGTCCTTGACGACATCATTGTGTGGTGGGTGCATCAAGATCGATTCGATGTAATGCCCAATGCATCAAACACCGATGGAGTGGTCGCTGCGGTTGGCGGTGTTGATGTCACCACTGAGCGCGCGGTGATAGCAGTGCAGGGTCCAAAGTCGCGCGAGCGCGTAGGGACATTTTGGCCCGAGGCTGCAGCAGTAAAAAGATTTGATGTATGTGAATTGATCTTTGCAGATTCGGCATGCGTGGTTGCGGGTACGGGTTATACCGGTGAGGACGGAATAGAAATATCAGTACCTCACGAGAGCGCTCCGCGCCTTTGGGAAGCATTGTTGCGTGCAGAAGTAGTGCCTGCTGGCCTTGGTGCGCGTGATACGTTGCGTTTGGAGGCTGGCCTTCCGTTGCATGGTCACGAATTAGGCAAGGGCATTAGTTCTCTCCAGGCTGGTCTTGAATGGGTAGTTGCATGGTCTAAGCCCACGTTTAGAGGTCGTGATGCATTGTGGGAAGAAAAACAACAAGGTGTATCGCGTCGTCTCTATGGAATCACCATCGAGGGGCGTCGTCCGGCTAGAGAAGGTTGTGCTGTGTTCTCTCTCGAAGGCGAAGAAGTGGGGTATGTAACCAGCGGAAACTTTTCTCCCACGCTTGGTTATTGCATTGGGTTTGTCTTGGTGTCTGGTGAATGGAGAACCGGTGATGTGTTGTCTGTTGACATCAGGGGAACAACTGTGGTGGGCACGGTGTCCCATGTTCCAT
>JAUMDU010000152.1:0-8568 GCA_032121425.1 Ilumatobacteraceae bacterium
GCTCGATACATCGGCCTTCATCGTGATGGTGCCACCTGTAAGCCCACCACCTGAGATCGACACGGGGAGATGACCTGGCTCACCTAACGGATCGACGACTGCTCCGAGCTGCACCAAAGCATCGTGCAGATCCCTCATCGGCCGAGAGCGCAGAGGTTCAGCACCGTCGATCACTGTCACTGTGTCCGACAGGGCTGCAACGGCTGTGAGAAACCGTGATGAAGTTCCTGCAAGTTGAGAATCAACAATTCCTGGAAGAACAGCATGGGGGTTGCCGACGATGTGACAGCCCTCTTTGAGGGACGTAAGAACCGACATTTCACGCAACACCTTGAGAACTACTTCGGTGTCATCGCCATCTGGAAGCCCACGAATGTGAGATGTGCCCTCTGCAAGCATTGCGCACACCAAGGCACGATTCGCCACACTTTTCGATCCTGGTACTTCCATCGTGACATTGATGAGACCAGAAGGTGGAGAGAATTGCGCTTGGCTCATGACAGGGGTTGCACCGCAGGTCTAAAACCCCGAGCAAGTAGTCCACCGCGGAATATCTCTGCTTGTTCAGCCCGCACCACTGTGACCATGACACCACGGTCGCCTTCAAGTGAGTGCACTATTTCGAAATTAAAAATATTGACACTGAGCTCTCCCGACAAGGTAAACACTTCAGCGGCGGCACCAGGCCTATCGGGAATGGGGATACGAACTTCACTTAAATCATCGACGGGGCCTGCGCTCATGGGCAAATTGGTCCGCGCTTGACGAGCTTGGGTAAGCATCGACAACAATTCATCCCGTTTACCGCCAGCCACAACATCACGCATGTGTTCCAGACCCTCTATCAGCGAACTCAACCCATGCACAATGGCATCTTTATTGTGCTCACAGATATCTAGCCAAATACCAGGCCGGCCCGAAGCAATACGCGTCATGTCTCTAAACCCACCAGCAGCAAGACGCAGTAACGCAAGATGCTCCTCAGAATGGTTGTCAGCCAAGCGCATCAATGTGGCTGCTGCAAGATGCGGCACATGACTCACAATTGCAACCACATCATCATGAGTCGAGGCATCGAGGGCTACAACCTCTGCACCAAAACTTGTCACAAGTCCTGCAAGACGCGTAAAGACTTCATCAGACGTATCGCTATTGGGGCACAGAACCCACACAGACTTGTCAAACATGGTGGCATCGGCACCATCGATTCCATCAAGCTCTGAACCTGCCATCGGATGACCAGGAATAAAACGAGAATCGCGAACAGATGATGCAACACGAGCCTTCACAGAGCCCACGTCGGTCACTATCCCCGTGGTGTTCTGCAAAGCACGACGCACCTCATCGGTCACAGTTGCTACAGGAGTACATACAAAGGTGACAACGGCGTCCGAGACAATTCCGATACGAGAAATAATCTTGCGCTCAAGTGCCTTACTAGAGACTTCTTCATCACTATCTTCACCTGCTACACCAAAACCACGCTCAGCCAAAGCCAAAGACAAAGAAGCACCAATCAAACCAAGACCAATAACGTTGGCCCAAGGGGTATGTGTAGCTGGTTCTTGACTCACTCTGAAATCGTATCCGTCGGCAGTAACTCGACCGACTCTGATATATCTCTCACCTCTTGAGCAGTGAGTTCTCGATACTGCCCAGGCGCCAAAGTTGTATCTCTCAAGGGACCGATTCGCGTTCTTACAAGTCGAATCACGTCATGGCCTACCGCTTCGCACATGCGGCGTACCTGACGATTGCGTCCCTCGTGAATCACAATTCGCAACACGCCCCGATCGGGCTGGCTTACCTGAGCAGGTGCAGTCCAGCCATCATCAAGTTCTACACCTTCACGCAAATCTCTCATGGCGCCCGAAGAAACCCCTTTAGGTCCACATTCCACTTCAGCGATATATTCCTTTTCCACACCGTGTCGCGGATGTGTGAGGTATTGCGCCAACTGACCGTCGTTGGTCAAAATAAGCAAACCAGTGGTTTCCATGTCGAGTCGCCCCACTGAGAACACGCGCGGTTCCTGCGGTACAAGTTCAAGAACTGTGGGTCGTCCATGTGTGTCTGCAGAAGTCGTGACAACGCCATCGGGCTTATTCAACAAGTAATACACCAAACCAGGCAACACTCCCACGGGCACATCATCAACACACACTTGGTCATGTTCCACATCCACACGTCGACCCAAGACAGCTATTTCGCCATTCACAGTCACTCGCCCATCAGCGATGAGTTCTTCGCACACGCGACGAGACCCGTATCCCACTCGTGCAAGAATTTTCTGAAGGCGCTCACCTTCTTCAGATGCATCTTGGGCACGTTGGGCCCATTGCTCCCACAACGGAGGTTCAGGTTCCGCGCCTCCCGGCGGGGTGTGTCGAGATGTCATGACGGCTCTATTGACTCCACAGATTCATCTGATTCATTACTCGCTGGTGCCAGAAAAGGATCAGCTTCTATTCGCAATGTCTTTTCCAATGCCTCAACCAAAGATGCATCAGGCACGAACGATGCAATCGGCGGCATGTCGGCCAAAGAGGCTAAGCCAAGCTTTTCCAAGAAAAGTTGCGTTGTCCCCCACATCACCGCTTGACCAGGTCCAGAGTCTCTAGCTACTGGTGCAATGTAGCCACGACCATGCAATGTGCGCATTACCGCATCGGGATCTACTCCGCGAATTGATGCAATCTGTAGACGAGAGATGGGTTGCTTGTAGGCAATGATTGCCAAGGTTTCCAGCGCAGCACCCGACAATCGAGCGCGTTGTCCATCAAGAATGAATCGTTCCACATAAGGAGCTAGATCAGGATGTGTCTGGTATCTCCATCCACCTGCAACTTTTGCAATTTGAAAACCATGTCCTGCTTTTTCATACGATTCCGCAAGTCGCATACAAAGATCCTCAATTGTTGCACTGGGCAATTCAACGAGTTGTGCGATCAGATCAGTGGGAACAGGCTCATGTGCCACCATAAGAATTGCTTCCACTGCGCGTACCGACTCTGTAGTGATTTCAACATCCATTATCTTTAACCTTCATACGTATCAATTTCGAGCGGGCCGCTGTGACCTGGACCGATGCCAGTCCATTGCACCGTGATGTCACCGAATCGATCTATCTGATCAATCTCGATGTATCCCTGCTTATACATCTCCAACAAAGCCAAGAAACGCACAACCACTTCTAAGCGTTCCACAAGACCACTAGTAATGGACCTAAAAGTGGCTGATCCCATTCGTGGTAATTCATCCATCAATTCTTCTACCGCCTCAGCAACTGTGAAACGAATAGGAGAAACGTGGAAAAGATTGACCTCATCGCGGGGACGTGGCGTAATGGCTCGTACGAAACCGGTTTGCAGTTTCTCAATGGTTAAGCCTTCAAGCAGATCTGGGGTGACCTCAGCGAATCGTTCATCTGCCCCCACAGTGCGCCCGTACACCCGATCGGCGTCATCAACAAAATGAGCCAAAATTTTGGCAACATCTTTAAAGGTGCTGCACTCAAGCAGGCGCGCCAGCAGTAAATCACGTTCTTCCCATAGAGCAAATTCTTCATCGAGATCAACTGTTTCTTTTCCAGGAAGCAAACGACGAGCCTTCAACTCAATCAAGGTGGCGGCAATCAAGAGAAACTCAGTAGCGATATCTAAATCAAGCTCTTGCATCTTTGCCAGTTCGGTCAAGTAAGCATCAACAATGGTGGACAAGCTGATCTCATGGATGTCCACCTCTTCCTTCATGATGAGGTGCAGTAGCAAGTCAAAAGGGCCCTCATAGACTGGAGTTGCTACGTCAATTGCCACCTCTCCAGCGTAGTTCCCCCACCTCCGATGAGAACCAATCCTGTGTGGCGAGCAATCGGGAACTAGCGTAAAGGGCGTGTCACGCGTTCTTTCATGTATTCAGCCCACAGGTTCAGTGCATCTTGGCAATTACCTAGGTGCACTCGTCAATTGGGTTTCGGGTCAACATGAGGCCGATGTGTTTCATGGAATTGTTGATTTACACGCCCTTACCGTGACCGACCAGCCAGGCGTGTTAGGAACACAGACCCTTGATTTAGCGGCGATGCTATTTGCTGTTGGCCTTGACCCACAGGTGGCCACCGTGTTCGTGCAAAGCCATATTCACGAACACAGTGAATTGGCCTGGATCATGGAGTGCACTGTGTCTTTCGGAGAGTTGAGCCGTATGACTCAGTTCAAAGATAAATCTGCAAAGCGAGAAGGTGAATTTGTCTCTGCGGGCTTGTTTACTTACCCCGCATTGCAAGCAGCAGATATTTTGCTGTACGACGCCACTGACGTGCCCGTAGGCGAAGACCAACGACAGCACATCGAGATCACACGCGACATCGCATTACGCTTCAACCACCGATTTGGTGACACCTTTGTTCTACCCAAGGCAGTTCATCCAAAAGCGGGGGCTCGAGTGATGGACCTTCAAGACCCCACCTCGAAAATGTCAAAATCGTCAACAACAGAAAACGGCATCGTCTATCTACTCGATGACAACAGCACCATTGAGAAAAAGTTCAAACGAGCTGTCACCGACTCGGACGGCGTTGTGGTCTATGACCGCGAAACTAAACCTGGTATCGCCAATTTGCTGGACATTTTGTCGGCCTGTACACAGACTCCCATTGACACACTTGTTTCCCAATACAACCAATACGGCCCATTGAAAAAGGATGCAGGCGATGCCGTTATTGCCCTACTCGATCCCATTCGACGCAAGTACCACGATCTGCACAACGACCCCGCAGAGCTTTCACGACTACTCAATGTGGGAAATGATCGCGCTCGCGAAGTAGCGGCCGCAACGCTTGCACGTGCCCATTCAGCAATAGGTCTCCTACCGCGTCTCTAGATGTTGTCGGCTGCACACAGTGCCTGGCTGACCTCATCATCTACCAGTTCGGCGACAAGCGCAATTGTCCGCGGGCTACTGATTCCTTGCAGCATCTGGGCACCCACAGCTGCATGATTGTGATACTCGGTAAATCGCTTTCCGCGCGAGCCCAGCACAGTGGCAATCACACGTAAAGTCCATCCCAACCCCGATGAGATTTTCCCCACATCGTGCAACAAAGCAGCAGCGTGTTCATCACGTGTTGCCGTAGGGCACAGATCAATAAAACGTGCATGCACTTGCAGAGAATGTCGACAATCACGCGGCGGCATGGAAAACCACAGGCCCCTTTCTTCAGTAGTGAGCCATGGAAAGGCGCACTTTAGTTCATCATCGGAAAGTGCTGAGTTGTTTAACGACGACAGTGCGCGTCGCACGAGATGACCAACGGCGCTCTTCATGATTGGGCACGTGGGTGTGCTTGTCGATACACGTTCCACAACCTTTCCTGAGACACCTTGGTGTATATCTGAGTTGTAGAAATAGTGGCATGACCAAGCATCTCTTGCACGATGCGCAGGTCGGCGCCATGTTCGAGCATGTGTGTTGCACAAGAGTGCCGTAATACATGCGGAGACAACTCACGAGAAATTCCCGCCTTGCGACCCGCATCACGCACAATAGACCACGCCTTTTGCCGGTTCAATCGTCGTCCTCGATTTGTCAGAAACACAGATTCTCTATCGGTGGCGCGTGACCATACATCAGGAGTCAATAATGGTCGTGCAGTGTCTAGATACGTACGAAGATGGTCGTGGGCTAAGCGACCAAAGGGCACCACCCTTTCCTTGGCTCCTTTGCCAAAGAGGCGCACTATTCGATTGGACATGTCCACATCGTCCAGGTTCAGATCACATGCCTCTGATATGCGAGCACCCGTCGCATAGAGCATCTCTAGCAACGCACGATCACGCAGCGAGAGCGAATCATCGCCCGTTGCAGATGCCAACATTGATTCCACCTCCTGCAACAAGAGCGGTTTTGGAACACCAGCTGGAACACGCACCCCTTCAATCATGGAAGTGGGGTTGTCTCCTCTTAAGCCTTCACCAAATAAAAATCCATGACACATGCGCACTGCTGCCAGCCTTCGTGCGGTACTAGCTGGAGATTGGCCATCTTTTTGAAGGCCTTGAAGAAATGACTCAACATCTACATCAGAACAACTCAACACTGTTACCCCTCGGGTAGCAAGAAAAGCTTCGTACCTAGCCAAGTCACGTCGATAACCAGCAATGGTATTTTGAGCACGGCCACGCTCAACGGCTAACCAACGAAGGAAATGTTCCGCTTCGTTGGAGAGCTTGATCGATTCCATAAGTTACTTACGCACGAGATCGGGGCGATGGTGGGCTGCAAGGAGAATTCCGTATGCAGACTTTGCATCGTTGATCTTGCCCGTCGCCACCATTTCAAGTGCTTGAGGAAAAGAAATCCAGTGAATAATCATGGCCTCTTCTTCCGGCCCGTGCGGCTCTGCTCCTACATCCGTCAATTCACTTGCCAGATACACCAACACTGAAGAATCGGTCACTCCAGGAGATGATAAGCATTCACCCAAGAGCTCTACATGTGTTGCACCCATACCGACTTCTTCGCGCAACTCGCGGCAAGCAGTCACAGCAGGGTCTTCACCATAAACATCACGCATTCCTGCGGGGATCTCCCACACATAACCACCGAGGCTTGCACGGTATTGCTCTACAAAGGCCACTTCGCCACTGTCGTTGACCGCGACTATGGCCACTGCCCCAGGAGTGTGCACGTACGTGCGCTCGAATTCAATTCCTTGAGGGCTCGTGACGTGGCGCCGCACAAGTTGAAACATTGCCCACTCATGAACAATGTCTTCTTTGTTGGTGACAAAACCCCTCGAGTTAATTGTCATTGAAACAACTATGCCGTGGGTACTGCAGCAACATTTCCCAATGCAGCAACTCGAACTTCGCGATACGTCAACGCTGCGGCAATCAATTCACGAAATAGCGGGTGAGGACGATCAGGTCGACTCTTGAATTCAGGGTGCGCTTGTGTAGCAACCCAGAAAGGATGATCCTTTAACTCAATGAACTCGACTAGTCGCTTGTCGGGCGATGTACCACTACACAAGAAACCAGATTCTTCGAATCGTGCACGATAGTTAGAATTGAATTCATAACGATGGCGATGACGTTCACTGACCACGGACTCACCGTAAGCATCAGCAACTTTGGTTCCTGGTTCCAAGACTGCGTAATAGGCACCTAGACGCATTGTGCCGCCTTTGTCCACTACATCACGCTGATCATTCATTAGGTCAATAACCGGGTGAGTTGTGGCCGGATCGAATTCAGTGCTGTTGGCGTCTGCCATACCCAAGACATGCCGTGCATATTCAATAGTCATCACTTGCATTCCCAAGCACAAACCAAGACAAGGCACCTGGTTTTCACGCGAAAAAGCTGCGGCAGCAATCTTGCCTTCCACGCCACGAGGACCAAAGCCTCCTGGAATCACCATGCCGTCGAGACCATCGAGTCGCCCCGAGGCCAATAGACCTTCTACGTCTTCAGCTTGAATCCAGTCAATCTCCACTTTTGCACCATGATGGAATCCCGCGTGCTTGAGACTTTCTACAACGGAGAGGTACGCATCTTGAAGTTCCACATACTTGCCAATGAGCCCGATGCGTACGGGGCGAACAGCCGCGTCCACCAAAGCCACTAAAGACTCCCACGAGGATAAATCCACTGCGCTATCTAAACGCAACACATCGCACACCACTGCATCAAGACCTTCTTCATGCAAGATAAGAGGTAGTTCGTAAATGTTGCGTGCATCCGCAGCATTAATCACAGCATTTGTATTCACGTCACACATATGTGAAATCTTGCGCTTCAATCCACTGCTGAGAGGCTCCTCACTACGGCACACAATGACATCTGGCTGAATACCGCGGGAACGAAGCTCGGTCACACTGTGATGGGTGGGTTTGGTCTTTTGTTCACCACTTGGTCCGATAAACGGAACCAAGGTGACATGGAGGTAACACACGTTGTCGCGGCCCGCTTCATTGCGGAACTGCCGGATTGCTTCGAGGAACGGCAAAATCTCAATGTCGCCCACAGTGCCGCCAACCTCTGTAATCACCACATCGGTATCTTCTGTGGCGATACGGCGTATACGACGCTTGATCTCATCAGTGATATGCGGAATAACTTGCACAGTTTTGCCGAGGTAATCACCGCGCCGTTCAGCTGCCAGCACTGCTTGATAAATACTGCCCGTGGTGGCATTGGATGATCTCGTCAAATTTTCGTCAATAAAGCGCTCGTAGTGGCCAAGGTCAAGATCGGTTTCACCACCATCGTCGGTGACAAATACTTCACCATGTTCAAATGGATTCATTGTTCCTGGATCCACATTGATGTAGGGATCAAGTTTTTGCATGGTGACGCGCAAACCACGCATCTTCAACAAACGACCAAGCGATGAAGCGGTCAAACCCTTACCGAGGGAACTTGCAACACCACCGGTCACGAAAATGTGCTTTGGCATTGGTACTCCCGCCAGACTCGAACTGCTAACGGGATTTCAGCATAACCCAAGTAGAGCCCTGGGCGTGCATCGTCCACATTTAGGAGCTGCGAGGCTTCTTTGTCACCT
>JAUMDU010000153.1:0-5915 GCA_032121425.1 Ilumatobacteraceae bacterium
TTTGAGGTCTACCAGCAACTAGTTTTGAAGCATGCCAGAAGATGAGGTCTTAGAACACAAGGAGGAGACTCCTTCAACTTCAAAGATCTTTCGCGATTGGATTTTTGTGATTGTTGTTGCTTTGGGTGCAGCAATGCTGGTCCGAGTTTTTGTATTGCAACAGTTTTATATCAGTGGCCCATCAATGGAAACTTCTCTATTTCAAGATGATCGCGTGCTGGTCAACAAGTTGAGTTATCGATTCAGTGACGTCAACCGTGGTGATGTCATAGTTTTTGACAGAGTCACAACATCTGGCGGGATTGTGGAACACGACGACCTCATCAAAAGAGTGATTGCTGTGGGTGGGGACAGTATCCAGATAGAACAGTGCGAGGTTCTAGTCAATGGGGCGCCCATCGAGGAACCGTATTTGGATGTGGTTGTCGAAGGTGAAGATTTGAATTCACGTTGCCGTGTCGTCGATATGCCTTCGTTGACAGTGCCAGATGATCAACTTTTTGTGATGGGTGATAATCGCGCCGAATCTTTTGATAGTCGAAGTTTTGGACCGATTCCGAACAAACTGGTCATTGGGCGAGCATTCGCAGTTGTATGGCCCCTTGGCAGTTTGCGTTGGCTCTAGGTATAGAAGAGGACAAAGAAGCTCAGGATCAAGAAATCTGAGGATTCCTTCCGTAAAAGTCCCTGTACACATCAACCATTCGGTCTACATGGTCGCTATAGACAGCATCCAAACCCATTGCAAGAGAGTTTTCTAATTGGTGGAGGAATTGAATGTCCCATCCGAATGCCAGCACACCAAATCTATGCACAAGGGTGACCGATCCTCCAGTCCAATCAGTGACATGCATATTGATTGCGTCTACTCCCGCTTGAGAGTTCTCCGCCGAACGCATTTCAAGTCCGTTCTTGAGGCGATTTAATCTTGTGGAATCAACAACACGTATTTCTGTGTGTCTCTTCCTGATGTGTAAGACCTCATCATGGCGATGATGACAGACCCATAATTTGCGAGGGTCAAAATGGGATTCTCGAGCAATTTTCACTAAAGGGTCCGTCGCAGCATCGTCTTTGATATCCACACTGAGGTCATGCTGCACGCCACACGATTCCCAGAATTCGGCAAGCGTCGGAATGTGACGTGGCAATTGAGAGCGATTGAGATCAGCTATTGATCGACGAAAACCCCTGATACGTGCTGTTCCGTCATGATCGAGAACCACTTCGCCATCCTTGGTAATCCACGCATCGGTCTCAAGTCCATTTGCACCTAAGCGGATGGCCAGATGAAATGCTTCAAGTGTGTTGTCGGGTGCGTGTGCTCGCGCACCACGGTGGGCAAAGGCAATGGGGTTCTGTAAGAGTGCGGGAATCTGCTGTTGAGCCACGTCCGAAGGTTAGAGGGCACAACTAGGATGGATGCGTGTTCAACCTCTCTGGCAGCGAGATCGTCTTCTTGCTTGTTGCCGGCCTTGTGGTGCTTGGTCCCGAGCGATTGCCTGGCGTCATTCGTACTGTTGCCCGTATCTATGGAGATATTCGAAGGGCAGCGAAGGGTCTGGAAAAGGAACTCACCGAAACCTTTAAGGAACCGATTGCGGAATTCAAGGCTGTTCAAAAAGATCTCTCGGTTGGGTTTGGGGAAGTGGATACCGAGCCGTCGCCACCAATGCGTCCTGAGAAGGCACAACCAATGCCACAAAGAGTCACCACAGAATCTGACGAAGCCACAGACAACGCTACGCATGATCAGGCTTCATCTGACGAGGTAGGTGAAACACCGTGACTTCATCAGACACCAGTGTTGAGCACACAATGCCAATCATGGAACATCTTCGAGAACTTCGGGTGCGTGTTGTACGAAGTCTTCTTGCAGTTGTCGTAGGAGTCATTGTGATCTTGGCTGCATATGATCCCGTAAAGAAGTTTCTCACCCAGCCATATCGAAATCTTTGCTCCACAAATCCAGATTTCAATTGTGATGGTTCCCTTTTTGCACTCGGACCACTTGACGGCTTCTCGGCACGAATGAAGGTTGCAGCCTATGGCGGCTTGATACTGGCTCTTCCAGTAGTGCTGTGGCAAATCTGGCAGTTCATAGTGCCTGCGCTATCGAAGAAAGAAAAGAAATATGCGGTGCCATTTATCTCTTCTTCGGTAGTTCTTTTTGCAGCGGGAGGTTCATTGGCCTACTGGACACTCGATAAGGCCTTGGAATTTCTCATTTCATGGTCGGGCTCAGATGTTAATCAGGCTTATCAAATCACGAAATACATTTCACTTGTCACCTTTATGATGCTGGCTTTTGGCGTTGGTTTCTTAAGCCCTGTGCTTCTTGTGTTTCTTCAACTGGCAAATATTGTTCAACCAAGAACGCTCATCAAACAATGGCGTATCGCCATCATGCTCATATTTGTCGCATCCGCAGCTATTACACCTTCGGGCGACCCATTCACATTGATGGCTTTGTCAGGTCCGCTCACGATTCTTTATCTTCTTTCAATTCTCGTGGGATGGCTCCTTGTACGCCGACGAGTCGCATCTAATTCATGACGCAACATCGCACACAATTCCTGGAATCACTTTCGTATTCTCCCGATACGTTCCAAGTTAAGGCGATGGATTCAATTGATGATGATGCATCGGTGCTAGTCGCTGCACCTACCGGATCTGGAAAAACTCTGATTGCGGAATATGCAATCACGCGAGCACGTCATCTTCACCAACGAGCTTTTTACACAACCCCAATTAAGGCTTTGTCTAATCAGAAGTTCCGCGACCTTGGTGACCTATACGGTGCACACAACGTGGGTCTGGTGACCGGCGACAATGCAATCAATGCTGATGCCCCCATCGTGGTGATGACCACCGAGGTGTTACGCAACATGATCTATGCCAGCTCTGAGCGATTAGACAGATTGGGAGTTGTGATCTTGGATGAAGTGCACTACTTACAGGATGCATATCGAGGACCAGTATGGGAAGAAGTCATCATTCAGCTTGATCCACATGTCCAACTCGTGTGTCTTTCTGCCACAGTGTCCAATGCTGATGAGGTAGGCGAGTGGCTCTCCACAGTGCGGGGACGTACTGATGTTGTCGTGGAGACAACTCGTCCGATTGAACTTGTCCATCATTTTGGACTCTTCGACAAAGCATCTGACAAGACAGAAATGTTCCATACGATCGTTAACGGTGAGCCCAACCGACACATACAACGCCTGCTGGCGGGTGGTCGCCCCAATGGTGGTCGCAACAGCCCAAATGCAAAACGACCTCGGCGATTCAGCACTCCTAATCGTCCAGAAATCGTAGAGATGCTTCATGAACAAGAGATGTTGCCTGCAATTGTTTTCATTTTTAGTCGAGCACAATGTGAAGATGCTGTTGCCTCATGCATGAAGGCTGGACAGATTCTCACAACACTTGACGAAGAGAGTCGAATTAGAGAAATCGTAGAGCGACACTGTCAATCACTTTCTGATGACGACAAACAAGCCCTGCACTTTCATGATTTTCTTGAAGATATTGGTTCTGGCATTTCTTGCCATCATGCAGGCATGATTCCAATGTTCAAAGAAGCTGTGGAGGAATGTTTTGTTGAAGGTCTTGTGAAAGTGGTTTTTGCAACTGAAACACTGGCGGTGGGAATCAACATGCCGGCTCGAGCAGTAGTGATTGAAAAACTCACAAAGTTCACCGGCGAACATCATCAGTTACTTCGAGCTTCTGAGTTCACGCAACTCACGGGACGTGCAGGTAGACGGGGGCTTGACAAGATTGGTCATGCCATTTCTTTGTGGAATCCATTTGTGGGATTTGATCAAGTGGTCGGACTTGCATTGAGCCGTAGTTTCCGTTTGACATCAGCGTTTCGCCCAACTTTTAATATGGCTGTCAACATGGTGCGAAGTCATTCACGTGATGGTACTCAGCACATATTGAATCTTTCTTTCGCTCAGTTCCAAGCCGACCGCGACGTGGTTACTTCAGAAGCTCTTCTTGACAAGAAGCGTCGCGAGTTGGCTCTTCTTGAACGTTCATTGCCAGATGATGACCTGACCAATCCGAAAGAGCACGGCGAATCAGCCACTGCAGTAGAGGCAGAGATCTCATTGCGTTCGTTGCGTCCTGGAGATGTGGTGTTATTCGATGCTTCGAATGTGCGCGGTCGAGCACTGGTGCTCGCAACTGCATCTCGACGTTCGGGAATTCGACTCACGGTGGTGACACCATCAAGAAAAATCATCGACATTACAGCAAAGGATCTCCGATCACTTCCCATTAAAGGCCCGCGAGTTGATCTACCAATTCCTTTTGAGCCAGCAAGAACCGAATTCATCAAGGAAGCGGTCACACGGCTTACTCGTGCGAAAATTGATGAGTCGTCATCACGGATGATTGCGCACACAGATTCACCTCGCATAAAGGACGCACCTACCACCGCGTCGAGTATGAAGCGTCTTCGAAAAGATATTGAGAAGATGCAGCAACAGACTCACAACCGTGCGGGTTCTGTAAGTGCTCGTTTTATGGACGTCGTAGATCTTTTGACAGATATGGACTACATCAATGATTGGTCTTTGACTGAAAAAGGTGAAGTTCTCTCAGGAATCTTTCATGAGTCCGATTTGCTTGTTGTGGAGACAATGAATAAAAGCATATTTGACAATCTTTCGGTTCCAGATCTTGTGGGAGTTGCTTCAACTCTTGTCTTCGAGCCACGCGGTGGTGATTCTGGACCTGCGACACGTTGGCCGAGCGACTTAGTTCGCCAGCGATTCAAACGAATAGAGAAACTCAGTCAACACCTCAATGATGCGCAACGAGCACGGGGGCTTCATATGCATCGTCCACCACACGGCGGATTGGCGTGGGAATGTGCTGCCTGGTCCTCTGGCAAGCCGCTTTCAAAAATTCTTGATCCTGAGTTGACTCCTGGCGACTTTGTGCGCAGTATTCGACAACTCATTGATCTGCTTCGTCAGATTGCACAAACCACACACAATGAACAGCTGCGCTCAACTGCATTGCAGGCAATCGAGAGCCTGAACAGAGGTGTTGTTGCTGCCACCCAAGGCGCTCAAAGCTAATGACCATTCAAAAGGGTCAGCCATGGGGCACAAGTATTGTGGTCCCCAAGACCACGCGTGATATTGATTCTGATTGGCAACTAGCCCGCGGCACACCCAATGACGTACACGTCCTTTCGGATGGCGATATATACAACGTCTTAGGTCAACCCAAGGGAGTCACCGTTGGGGAGACAAGAACCTTGGTTCATATAGATGCAATGGAATGCACCATCACAGGCGATTTCTCTACGTACGAAGTCTTAGCATCGGCGTCAATTGAAATTGGCCATTGGCATCGTTGTTTGCGTTCTCGGCGTTACATCGCGGTCACAAACGGGGGGATTTTGAATGGTCGCAACATTGCACCTCGTGCACATCCAAATGATGCCTTGATCGACATGATGACCCTCCAGGCATCTATGCCCATGCGTGCCCGATTCATGTCCATAAAGCGAGCACGTTCCGGCACTCATCTTCCACACCCCGATATCTCTGTGGAGCGTGGAGAAATCTTCACTATTTCTCGCGCATATGAAAACGAACACCTTTGTATCGATGGCACATCGGTGAGTTCGTGGACCTCTGTGACTGTCAAAGTTCTTCCGGATTACTGGCGGGTGATTGTGTAGTGACCTACGGTGTAGATATGCGCGCGTGGATACTTGACGAATCACCTGGAACATATCGATTTGGCGACATCGTCCGCCGAGAACCCAAGGATGACGAAATTGTTATCTCCGTTGTTGCAAGCGCCCTCAACCACATGGATATTTGGGTCACCAAAGGAATGCCGCGTCCGCCATTGCCACATATCCCTGGTTGTGACGCAGCTGGAAT
>JAUMDU010000154.1:0-3154 GCA_032121425.1 Ilumatobacteraceae bacterium
ACGCTAGTGGCGTCACGAGGCCATGAACTCGTTCATCAGGTGGGCAATCTGTGCACCTTTGTCTTCTTGGAGAAAATGACCAGCGCCTTCGATGGTGATATGAGGCTGATTTTGGGCTCCTGGGACCAATTTTTGGAACGGTTTGAAGCCACCGGCGGTTACTGGGTCCGAATCGGAGAACATCGTCACCAATGGCTTGGTCCATGTTTTCAACACTTCCCATGCTGCTCGGTTCGCCTCAGCTGTCGGATCAGTGGGGTTCGTTGGCACCAGCGAGGGGAAGATACGCGACCCCGCTGTGTATTCATCGCCCGGAAATGGTGCGTCGTACGCAGCAACGACGGCAGGGTCGAGAGGCTTTGTTGCACACGCTGCTTCCACCATTTTTCCAATGTTCCAGTTGGAAGAAGTTTGGCTGTACTGCTGCCATTTCAAAAAGGCCTCGGTCGGTGGATTATCGCCAGTAGGTAAACCGGTGTTGGCCACAACAATGCGCGAGAAGCGATCGGGGAGTGCAGTCACAACGCGAAGACCCACGAGGCCTCCCCAGTCCTGACCAAAAAATGTCATGTTCTGACAATCATCGTGTTGTGTGAGCCATTGACACATCCAATCAACATGGCGCTCATAGGTGTAGTCGGTCATCTGTGTGGGCTTGTCGCTTCGGCCAAACCCAATGAGATCAGGTGCAATTACACGATGGCCAGCGGCAACAAGCACCGGAATCATTTTTCTATAGAGATAACTCCAGCTCGGCTCGCCATGCATCAGCAACACGGTGTGTGTGGCATCGCGTGGGCCAACATCTAGATGAGCGATTCGTAATGAGGTGGAATCATCTTGGGTCGCGCGGACCTCTGTATAGACAGGGGCATATGGCCATTCGGGCAGATTGTCGAATCGGTGATCGGGTGTGCGGACAAATTCCATGGCAACTCCTTTGCGCAGTGCTCATCTTTGCCGACACTAGGTCTCATCTGGTGAGTTGACATCTAGTACGGTGCATTCAGTAGTAATTGCGAAAAAACGAACTGAGTTTTCGCACCAATGAAGGGGTAACTATGTCTGATCCATTTGGAAATCCACCGCCTCCTCCTATGGGTGGAGCATCTTTTGGTGGAGGTAGCGGAAAGAGTGGCAAGGAAAAGATTGCAGCTGGATTGCTCGCAATCTTCCTTGGTTCATTGGGAATCCACAAGTTTTACCTGGGCGGCAAAAATCAGAAGACTGCCGGCATCATCATGTTGGTCATCAGCATTGTGGGATTTTGCTTCCTCTTTATTGGTCCACTTGTCATTGGGATCATTGCCTTTATTGAGGGCATCATTTATCTCACTAAAGACGATGCTGAATTTGACGCAACATACGGCCACGGCGACAAGGCATGGTTCTAGCGAACAGATTGACGTATGTGCAGTGGGGGTTTGCCGGAATAGTTCTGGCGAGCCCTCTCACACGTTGGCTAGCCATCTCATTGGAGACCCAGCCCACCACGTGTCCGTCTCAAATTCTGTTCGGCGTGGCATGTCCGTTATGCGGCGCTACCCGGGCAGGGTTGCACCTGCTGTCGGGTGACATCGTGACAGCCGTGCAGTTCAACGCCGGTCTAGTGGCATTCATGGCGACCCTCGGTGTGGTGGCAGCCCGAGAATTCTCCCGTGGGGACCAGTTTTGGGGGTTGCGAACCGGTTATCCACAGTGGCAGAATGTCAGAGATGACTAAGGAAACCACTGCCAGCAGCCTTGTAGTAGTACTTCAGTAGCGCGCCGACTCCGTCTGCGCGCTTGGAACCACCCAGACGGGTGGTTTTTTCATTTCTCGTCCGATTTTCTAGAACCCACACAACTCCCAAGACACCAGGAGACATCACATGTCCGCAAAAGAGATACTCACCGGAGCAGAAGCACTCATCCGTTCTCTCGAGCTTGAAAACGTAGAGACAATGTTTGGTCTTCCTGGCGGCTGCATTTTGCCCGCCTATGACCCACTGTTGAAGTCATCGATTCGCCACATTCTTGTGCGTCATGAACAAGGCGCCGGCCACATGGCCCAGGGCTATGCGCACGTGACGGGTCGCCCAGGTGTTGCCATGGTGACGAGTGGACCTGCTGCCACCAACATGGTGACGCCATTGTGTGATGCGTTTATGGATTCCATTCCTATGGTGTGCATTACTGGCCAGGTATCCACCACAGCAATTGGTACAGATGCGTTTCAAGAATGTGACACCGTGGGCATTACCCGCAGTGTGACCAAGCACAACGAATTGGTGATGCGCGCCGAAGACATCCCGATGGCGATTCGTCAAGCGTTCCATATTGCAACAACAGGACGCCCCGGCCCCGTGTTGGTAGATCTTCCTAAAGACATTTTGCAAAACAAGATGGAATGGAATTGGCCAACCGATGAAGAAGTGTTGGAGGCATTGCCTGGTTATCGCCCCACCACCAAAGGCCACTCACGAATGATTCGTGAAGCAGCCAAGTTGTTGTTGGCGGCTGAACAACCTGTGTTGTATCTCGGTGGTGGAGTGTTGAAAGCACGTGCCGCCGAAGCAGTGCGCGAATTAGCAGAACTGTTGCAGATTCCAGTTGTGACCACATTGATGGCGCGTGGTGCATTCCCCGATGATCATGAACTGTGTTACGGCATGCCCGGTATGCACGGAACCGCAACAGCAATTACTGCAATGCAAAAAGCAGATTTGTTGTGTGCATTAGGTGCACGTTTCGATGACCGCGTGACAGGCAAAGTGTCTTCATTTGCACCAGATGCAAAGATTATTCACGTAGACATTGACCCTGCAGAACAAGGCAAAGTGCGCAAGCCCGATGTGCCAATTGTGGGCGATTGTCGTTTAGTTGTTGAAGAAATGGTTAGAGCGGTAAAGGAAATGCTCGCCGATGGTGCAGTTCAAACCGACATCACACCATGGCGCTCGCGCGTCAATGGTTGGCGCGAACAGTTCCCTTTGACATATGACCAGTCCGAGCCCGGTGCACGTTTGAAGCCGCAATATTGCTTGGAGCGATTGCGCGATGCCGCAACAGACGACACGATTTTGGTGGCAGGCGTTGGCCAACACCAGATGTGGAGTTCTTTGTTTTGGAAATTCAATAAGCCCTACACCTGGGTGAACTCTGGTGGTCTTGG
>JAUMDU010000155.1:0-10390 GCA_032121425.1 Ilumatobacteraceae bacterium
CTCGTGTTGACGAAGCATTTGATGGAGTTCAGCGAAAGCTTGATGAGCTCCGTGTAGCTCAAGATGAAATCAAAACACTTCGTGCAGCGCTTGCCTTGACACGCGCGGGCGAACTGGTGGAACTTGCCGACAACGGTGTTGTTGTTGCGCGAGTTGATGGTGTTTCTGCTCAAGATCTTCGTGATCTTGCTGTAGCAGTTCGCCAACAGCAAGGAATTCAGGCTGTGGTACTCGCTGGGATAAATGACACTGGTGGAGTGTCGATTGTTGGGGCGACAGCGCCGGGGCTTTCGGTGCAAGCGGGAGAACTCATCAAAGATGCTGCTCGCGCTGTTGGAGGTGGCGGTGGCGGCAAAGGAGACATTGCGACTGCTGGTGGTAAGAATCCTGAAGGCATAGATCAGTGTTTGGAAATTGCCCGGGAAAAATCTCGAGCCCTCTTGGGTAATTCGTAAGAGCAGTGCGCGTACTCGGAATCGACCTTGGATCGAAACGAGTGGGAGTAGCGGTCTCTGATCGCAGTGGAACGATAGCGACTCCCTTGTGCGTTCTTGAGCGTGGTGCGAGTCAACGTCTTGATCACATTGAGATAACTCGTATTGTGCAGGAAGAAGAAGCTGTTGCTGTTGTGGTTGGCCTTCCTCTAAATATGGACGGCACTGCAGGCAAAGCAGCCGAGGCTGCCCTGCGGGAAGTAGATCGGATGACTACGGTTGTGGGTGTGCCTGTTTTTGTACACGATGAACGACTCACCACAGTGGAAGCCGATCGAATGTTGATGGAACAAAAAATGCGTGCACAGGCACGGCGCCGAGTCGTGGACAAGGTGGCAGCTGCTGTCATCTTGCAGTCCTGGCTAGACGCTCGAGCCTCACAATCTTCGAATGAAGAAAAGCCATGAAGGATGATCCACTCATTTCCCAAGATTGGCATGATGATCCTTGGGATGTTGTTGAGGCATTGCCTGAGTCTGCTACCGAGGTTGTTCCGCAAGATTGGGAGCATCTTCGTAGCCCAATTCGAATGGTGGCCACTGTTGCAATAGCTTCAGTGTTGTTATTGGGCGTAGTTAGTTGGTGGGTAGTGAACCAGCTCAATCCTTCGGGTGAGCCAGGAGCGGCTGTGAATTTCACTGTCAACGACGGGGACACGGTTGCTTCGGTGGCAGATCGTTTGGCAAGTGAAGGCTTCATTAAAAACGCTTCTATCTTTCGTTGGTATGCATCCACTCGGGGAGGAATTGATTTACTGCCTGGCTATTACTCACTTCGTCCTCGTGACAATGCGGGTCAGATCATTAAGTCTTTATCAACGCCACCCGCCCAAACTTTTATCTCTGTCACATTTCCTGAAGGAATGACATTGGCCCAAATGGGCGAAAGGCTTGCCGAAAAGTTGACGTTCATGACAGTGGATGATTTTGTCGCTGCTGCAACTAATGGATCTGTAGTTTCGGAATTCTCACCTAAAGGACTTACTTCGCTAGAAGGTTTGTTGTTTCCTGATACGTATCAGATTTCAGGCGATGGCACCGAGGCTGGCGTGGTGAAGACATTGGTGGAGATGATGCAGCGTGTGGCTCGTCAAACTGACCTGGTGGCGGGGGCGAAGGCGCGCGGTTTGAATCCTTATGAACTGCTAATTGTTGCCTCAATGGTGGAAAGAGAAGCGAAAGTCGCCCAAGATAGACCCAAAATCGCACAAGTGATCTATAACCGTCTTGCTTTGGGAATGAATTTAGAGATTGATGCGGCAGTCAAATATGGCCAAGATCCTTCCATGTCATGGACAGAGATGAAAGCAGCGGATACTGCCTACAACGTGTATCTCAAGAAAGGATTGCCGCCTACTCCAATCGCTAATCCTGGAAGAGCATCCATCGAAGCATCTCTTGCGCCGGCCGGTACTCCGCCGCGAGATGATGAGGCATGCGTTGGTTTGAAGTCGAATCAGAAGTGCACATATCTGTATTACGTTTTGGCAGATAAGACCGGTCGCCATGTTTTTGCCACAACATATGAACAACATCTCATTAACATCGAAAAAGCACGGGCTGCCGGAGTTCTTCCGTGAAATCGTCATCACTGATTGCTGCAGTGATTGGTTATCCCGTATCGCATTCTCTATCTCCAGCAATGTATCGCGCAGCGCTTTCCGCCCATGGAGTGCAAGGCGATTATGAAGCGTTGGAATGCAAGGCTGACGAAGTAGGAAATCTTGTTGCCACATTGCAACATCGCGGCGTGCGTGGTCTGTCCGTGACAATGCCGCTCAAGGAAGAGATCATTTCGGTTCTAGATTCTCTGGACGAAGTAGCTCTTCTCTTGAATGCGGTGAACTGTGTCGTTCTTAGCGAATCAAAGACAATTGGATACAACACCGATGGTGACGGGTGTTGCGATGCGCTTGCCGAACAAGGTGGTGTGCATCTTGATAATGCAACTGTTGTGTTACTGGGTGCGGGAGGTACTGGCAGATCTGTGGCGTTGGCGCTTGGTCGACGCGGCGCCGATGTGATTGTGGTGAATAGAAGTACGGCCCGTGCCGATGAACTAGTGCGGCGGCTAGAGGCTCAAGTCACCAAGGAAGGTGGATCACTGCGCCTGGGCACAATTGATGATGTCGTTGCTGCAGATGTTGTGGTGAACACAACGTCTGTGGGAATGAATTCCACCGAAACGCTCGTTCCTCGGTCGATGTTGCATGCCCACCATGTTGTTTTAGATGCCGTATACCAACCGTTGGAAACCACGTTGCTGGCAGACGCCAGGTCGGCTGGGGCCACAGTTGTCGATGGGCTATGGATGTTGGTTCAGCAGGCTCGTCGCCAATGTGTCCTTCAATTTGGCTGGAAACCCAGCGCCGACATCATGAGAGAAGCGGCAGAGCAGGAACTCCGGTCACGTCGGCAGTAGTGTGAATATGGTGTTGAGATACCTAACAGCTGGTGAGTCCCACGGCAAAGCATTGACCGTGATTGTGGAGGGTCTGCCCGCAGGGATGCCTTTGTTGGCTGAACACATCGAAAATGATCTTGCCCGTCGGCGCCTTGGCTATGGTCGGGGACCACGACAGCGTTTTGAAAAAGACGTCATCACATTGGTAGGTGGAGTGCGCCACGGTCGTACTTTAGGTTCGCCCATCGCAGTTGAGATTCAGAACTCCGAATGGTTTCGTAGCGACAAATGGCATCAAGAGATGTCTCCAGAGCCTGGCGCAACTCAGACGCCCTTGACGCAACCACGACCAGGTCATGCCGACCTTGTGGGCATGCAAAAGTATGGTTTCTCCGATGCACGTGATGTATTAGAAAGAGCAAGTGCTAGAGAGACTGCGGCCCGAGTAGCTGCTGGGGCAATTGCAAAACAACTTCTCTCTCATTTGGGTGTTGAAATCCTCAGTCACGTCATTCAACTTGGCGAAGTGCGCGCGAACAATACTGTGCTCCCCACTGCAAAAGATCTCGACGCAATTGATTCGTCTGAGGTGCGCTGTTTTGATGCTGCAGCCGAAGCATCAATGATCGCTGCCATCAAGGAAGCGGCCAAGGATGGAGATTCATTAGGCGGAGTTGTCGAGTCAATTGCGCACGGTGTTCCCATTGGATTGGGTAGTCACGTGCATTGGGATCGAAAGATTGATGCATTACTTGCACAAGCAGTGATGAGTATTCAAGCTGTCAAGGGTGTGGAAATAGGGGACGGTTTCGAAGTCTCCGGTATGAGAGGGAGTCAAGCTCACGATCCAATTTCATGGGATGCGGTGAATCACCGCTATGTCAGAGATGGTCACCGCTCAGGTGGTACCGAAGGCGGAATCACCACTGGCGAGCCGTTGATCGTTCGCGCTGCAATGAAGCCACTAGCCACCTTGAATAAGCCCACCTTGAAAACAGTTGACGTGGTGACGAAAGAAGAGACGGTCAGTTTTAAGGAACGCACCGACGTCACGGCTGTCCCAGCGCTTGGTGTGGTTGTGGAAACAATGATGGCGCTCGTGCTGGCTAGTGAAGCACAAAGAAAATTTGGTGGAGACTCGCTGTCGGAATTTGTCCGCAACGCTCAATCATTTCGTTCCACGTTGGAATCGTGAACAATACGGCACCTGTCATTGTGTTGGTGGGCTTAATGGGGACCGGCAAGTCAACTGTGGCTTGGGATCTTTCAAAGCACTATCAGGTTCCATGTCTTGATACCGACAAACTCGTCGAGCAACGGGTGGGTCGTAGTGTCCGTGAAATTTTTGATGAATCAGGAGAACACTTTTTTCGTGAAATCGAATCTGAAGTGCTTCGTGAATGCATCCACTCTCCTGGTGGGGCAGTGATTGCCGCAGCAGGTGGTGTGGTGCTCGCAGATGTGAATCGCGAACTGATGAAGAACGCGCGCGACCAGGGCAAAGTGACCATTGTTTGGCTTCATGCGCCGCCTGAGTTGCTTGCTCTCAGGACAATGAAGGGGTCACATCGGCCAGCACTGGATACGGATCGTCTCGCAGTGCTCCAGAAGATGTTCACACAACGTGAACCCTTGTACAAAGAGGTATCAGACGTCCTTATTGATGTTTCTGAACGCAGTATTGAATCGGTAACAGGCCTCATTATTGATGCCATAGATGAGGCAATGATTTGGGATGATGGTAACCATGGGTGATATCGAGACCGTGAACATCAACCTTGGTGAACGTGCATATTCGGTGCTGGTCGGACATGGTGCAGTGCATCAAGTGGGCACACTTATTCCTAATGGTGTGCAGCGCATTGCAATAGTTACGCAGGAGGGAATTCCACATCAATTTCGACCAAACATCCCAGGCCTGAGTACTTCTCTTCACATCATTGGTGAAGGTGAATCATTTAAGAATTTGTCCACCATCGAACGGCTGTGTTCTGAATTCGCACATTCTGGTCTTACTCGGAAAGATTTGGTGATTGCCGTTGGTGGTGGAATGGTGACCGATGTCGCTGGATTTGCTGCTGCTTCCTATCACCGTGGAATTGCTGTGTTACATGTTGCAACGTCGCTTCTCGCAATGATTGATGCAGCTGTGGGCGGCAAGACCGGAGTAAATCTCGTTGAGGGCAAAAATTTGGTGGGAGCATTTTGGCAGCCCTGTGGTGTGGTGTGTGATTTAGATGCGCTTGAAACTCTCTCGTCGCGTGAAATGGACTGTGGCCTTGGAGAAATGGCGAAGTACCACTTCATTGTTCGTGAAAATCTCAACGATCTGGCATTTCCATCGAGAGTCGCGCGATGCGTGGGTATCAAAGGCGAAATTGTTGCGACCGATGAGCGTGAAGGTGGAATCCGAGCATTTCTCAATTACGGGCACACTCTCGCTCATGCATTAGAGATTGAAACAGATTTCTCTATTGCTCATGGTGAAGCGGTGGCTTTAGGTGTGCTTTTTGCGGCCCACCTAGGGCACGTACTGGGACGCATAGATCAAGCGCGTGTTGAGGAGCATTATCACGTGATTCGCCAGGTGTATGACCTGAAAGTGGTGTTGCCTCCTGGCCTAAGCATTGATGCCTTGATTGCAGCCATGTCACGTGACAAAAAGGCCTTGGATTCACTGACGTTTGTCTTGGACGCACCCCAAGGCCTTGAAGTTGTATCAGATGTATCGGTAGATGCCATAAGGCGCGCCTATGGGGAATTTGCGTCACGAAATAGTTGACTCACCGACTACGGTGAGAAGTATGGCGAAGTCATCGGTTCTCATCTTGAATGGTCCAAATCTCAATTTGCTCGGTTCACGGGAGCCAGGAATCTATGGCTCGGCAACTTTGCAAGACCATATTGATTCAGCAACGAGTGCAGCCGCGACTCATGGGCTCACCGTTCAGAGCATGCAGTCAAACTCTGAATCAGAATTGGTGAATGCAATACATGCAGCCAGTGGTGTTCACGATGCAATTGTGATTAATGCTGGCGCTTTCACTCATTATTCATGGTCCTTGCATGACGCTCTTCGATCATTTGACGGAAAAAAGATTGAGGTCCATCTTTCGAATCCGGTTGCAAGGGAAGATTTTCGTCACGTCAGCGTTCTTGCTGGCGTTGTGGATGGATCTATTTCGGGTTTTGGCAGACTGAGTTATGTTCTGGCCATACATGCACTCGTTGCAATGTAATCGTCGTGAATGTTGCTGGCCGACTAGAAACCTTTTGCCTCACTGATGGACCAACCCATGTCCTGGTTCTGAGGAGAGAGGATATTCGATGGCTTACAGGATTTACTGGTGGAACATCACAGCTTGTCGTGAACCGTGACACTGAGGAAGGTGTATTGATTGTTGATGGTCGTTATTTTTCCCGTGCGCAACAAGAAGTCCTGCATTCCGGTGCATCGATTGAGGTTGTGTGCACAGACTCCACTCATACTCTTCTCTCTATCTTGAGTTCGCGCCATGTTGAGGTTCTTGCAACTCATCCTGGACATATCACAGCTGAATTTGCGCGGTCTTTGAACGAAACGATGGCGCTTGTTGATGAGCACGATCACCTCGGTGAACTTCGTCGTGTAAAGAATGCACAAGAAATAGAACTTATGCAAAGAGCGGCAGAAATTGCAGACTCAGCATTGTTGTCTGTTGTGGCAGATGGACTTAGTGGCAAAACTGAAAAACAAGTTCGCAATCGTCTTGAATACTTGATGCGAGAAGTTGGCGCAGATCGGCCAGGGTTTGACACCATTGTGGCGACTGGACCACATGGTGCTAGCGCCCATCACGAACCCACCGATGCAGTGATTGAGGGTGGACATGGGGTGGTTATAGATATGGGCGCAGAGGTTGAGGGGTATCGCAGCGATATGACACGAACTGTGCTCGTGGGCAATGTGTCGACGCAATATCGCCAAATGTGGGACCTTGTACATGAGGCTCAAGCGTCTGCTGTTCAGACAGTGCGAGATGGGGTTGTGGGTAGTGAAGTGGATGCTGCCGCTAGAGCTGTTTTTGCTCGCGCAGGCCTAGAACATGAATTCATTCATGGCACTGGACATGGAATAGGGCTGTATATCCACGAAATGCCCATTCTTTCGCCTCGATGTACGGCAGTACTTCGAACAGATGAAGTGGTGACAGTGGAGCCTGGGCTCTATCGTGGAGGAGTAGGCGGTGTCCGGATCGAAGATCAGGTCGTCGTCACCGACACCAACTGTCGCATTCTCACGTTAAGCCCCAAGGAATTGTCATGCCCGCAATCACCACAAATGATTTAAAAAACGGAATCACGCTTGAGCTTGATAACGGTTTGTTTACTGTCGTTGAGTTTCAACACGTGAAGCCTGGCAAGGGGGGTGCTTTTGTGCGCACAAAGTTGCGCAACCTTCGTAACGGCAACGTCTTTGAAAAGACTTTTAACGCTGGTATTCGAGTGGAGCAGGCAATCTTGGACAAACGAGATATGCAGTTTCTTTACAAAGATGGTGATGAGTTTGTCTTTATGGACACAGAGTCCTATGACCAGTCAAATATTGCTCCTTCAGCTCTTGGTGAAGCAGCAGATTATTTAGTGGAACAAGCCATGGCCATCATTGCGTATCACAACAATGAAATTGTCACTGTGGAAATTCCTGCATCGGTGGAATTAGTAGTTGCCGAAACTGAACCAGGCTTGCAAGGTGACCGAGTATCTGGCGCGAAAAAGCCCGCCACCCTTGAGACGGGGAAAGTCATTCAAGTTCCTTTGTTTGTCAATGTTGGAGACAAACTCAAAGTCGATACTCGCACCGGCGATTACATCACTCGCGTCTAATGACTGTGGATGTGGACGGGTTTCGTCCAAGCGATGACCGCACCGATGCTCGCGAGCAAGCAATCATGTTGTTGTATGAGGCAGAACAACGTTCGCTTGTTTCCACTGATCTTCTCAAGGAAAGAGGAGTAGTTTCCGAGGAACTCACTCAACTGCTTCTTGACGGTGTTGAATTACGCCGCGTTGCCATTGATGAAAAGATTGTTGAGAATGCCAAGGGTTGGGTGCTGGAACGAATGCCAGCTCTAGATAGAGCAATCCTTCGTCTTGCAATTTTTGAGTTAATGGGTCGACCAGATGTACCTATTGCTGTGGTGATTGACGAAGCAGTAGAACTCGCAAAGCGATTTTCTACTGATGATTCAGGGCGTTTTGTTAATGGAGTTTTGGCTGCAGTTGCAAAGCAGGTGCGCTCGTAAGAGCTGGGATGGCCTATGACTGCGCCACCTCGAATACCGGCATTTCTCACTCAATGTAAAGAACGGCTGATTAACGTTTCGGCTTGGAGCTGGGCAGTGTTGGCGATGGCCTTGGCTCATGCTGTGTGGATGTCATGGTTGCAGGTAGATATGCATTTGGGTCTGGGAACCTTTGCATATGACGTGGGGCTCTATGACCAAGGTGTGTGGTTGCTTTCTCGTGGTGAGGCTCCATTTGTCACCTTGATGGGAAGAAATTTGTTGGGTGATCACGCATCACTCATTCTCTTCTTTGTCGTGCCGTTTTATTGGGTTGTTCCAGGCACCGCCACTTTGTTAGTGATTCAGGCCTTTGTAGTGGCTGCAGGTGCGATCCCTACGTTCCTGTTTGCGCGTCGAGTTCTTCACTCTGGCGCCATGGGTCTTGCGGCTGCTTTTTTATGGTTAGCAAACCCTGCAGTGAATGGCTCGGGTATGGAGAACTTCCACCCCGACACCTTCCTTGGTTTGTTTATCCCTTTGGCTCTGTATGCAGCACACGCGGGCAAGTGGCGACTATTCGCAGTGGCTGTTGTTCTTGCTGTCATGGTTAAAGAAGATGTTTTACTCGTGATGGTGCCATTGGGCATTTACGTGGCGTGGAAATACGATCGAAAAAAAGGGTTGTTGGCCGCAGCGTTGTCCATTGTTGCGACCATTGTGGGAATGTTCGTGCTGATGCGGTCTCTCATTGGTGTGCCCACACGCAACGAATGGAGAATTCCATTTGGTGGAGTGACCGGGTTCATCAAAGAGACATTTACAAATCCGGTGGCAGTGATACAACATATTTTTTCTGGTGACCGACCGTTGTATTTGTTTCAAATGTCGGCTCCGTTCGCAGGGCTATTCGTGTTGGCGCCTGGTATGACTTTGGTGGCAATACCTGTGATTTTGTCGAATGTAGTGAGCACCTTTTGGTATCAACAAAGCATTCAGTACCACTATTCAATTGTTGTTGTTGGTCCGTTGGTGTTCGCAACAGTGCTCGCGGCATCTCGCTTGGGTCGTCAATCGGGCAAAGTGGCCATGGTGGTGGCTTGTCTTTTCACTGTGGCTACTTCGTATTTGTGGGGGCAACACTCTTTGGCCCAGACTCCTCGCGCTACCTTGGGTGCCCAAGCCCCATTGGCGGTATCGGCTCGTGAGATTGTGTCGACCATTCCCAAGGATGCAGTTATTTCTGTCTATGACCCACTCGTGACGTTTCTTGCTCATCGCAAAGAGGTCTATTTCTTCCCAAATCCATTCCGCGCCGTGTATTACGGGGTGGACACTTCGCTAGAAGGAACACGATTGCCTGCCGCAGACCGCATCGAATATGTCATCCTCCCACGCAGCTTGAACGAGCAACTTCAGTGGGACTGGTCTTCTGTCAGTGCGGATTTCGAAGAAGTTGATTCCAATGCCTATTGGCAAGTGTTTCGCCGAAAGTCCAGCTAGACACTTCAGACTCTTTCAGTTATACTGGTGACGACCGTAAAACGAGTCCTGTGAGGCTCGAACGGAAGGAAAATATGGATACAACTGGTTTCATTGACTCGCGCCCCGTTCACGGGGCGTTTTTCTTGCCCAAAAACACCTCGATTTTTCTCCGGTGACCATAGTGTCCCCTCGCAGTGTGTCTGTGATGAGCGCCGACGATGTGTCGCGTGCGATTACACGCATTGCTCATGAAATCGTAGAGCGAAATCCAAATTGCCCAGATCTAGTGATTGTGGGCATGCAGACAGGTGGCACGTGGATTGCCGAGCGATTAACCACATTGGTCAATCGAATTACTCAATCAGACCGAGTGCTCTATGGAGCAGTGGATATTGCGATGTACCGCGATGACTTCAGCCTCCGTCCCGTGGTTCTTTCTGCCCCCACCGACATCCCATGTGACCTCACCGCCAAAACAGTGGTACTCGTAGATGATGTCCTGTTTACGGGCCGAACCGTTCGGGCTGCTCTTGAAGCTCTCAACGACCATGGACGTCCACGGGCAGTGCAACTGGCAATCATGATTGATCGTGGTCACAGAGAACTTCCGATCCGTCCCGATTACGTGGGGAAAAACATCCCGACGCAATTTTCCGATGAAGTATCTGTGGGGCCCGACGGGGTAGTGATGACGGGAGTGGATGCATGAAACACCTTTTGTCTACTCACGACATGTCGACTGAC
>JAUMDU010000156.1:0-3968 GCA_032121425.1 Ilumatobacteraceae bacterium
CACGGTGAGCTTGCACCCACAACGGTTTTCGAGACCGTCCCATTCGGCCGCTCTGGCACTCTTCCGCTGTAAAACGCTATCGGGGCATTTCCGTAGACACCAGCCGTTATTGTGTCTTTTGCACAAATGGGAGGCAGGTATGCCAGCAAAAAGAAGTAACGGCATTGAAACTGCAAAAAAGATTCTCAAAGTTGCAATCAAAGAACTAGAAGATTCGGGCCCTTCACGCTTCAATCTCGACCGCGTCATTGAAAATGCTGAAGTGTCTCGCAGTTCTCTCTATCACCACTACGGGAGTCGTGATGGCTTGATTATTGCCGTTGAGTTGCATCGTCTAGAAACAACTTTGATAGCCAGTGACCACGAGATTCGACAGATGTTGACAAGCCTTTCTTCACCGCAAGAGGCATGGCAAATCATTGAGTTAGGTATTCACTCATCAGCAACGCAGCAACAGCGAATTGTTCGTGCACAAAGATTCGCATCTTTCGCCGCATCTGAACATGCTCCGGCACTCAAAGAATCGCTACAGAACCTGCAAGTTCGTGCAGCTGAAGAATTTTCAGAGACTTTGCGTCTCGCTCGTGACCGAGGTTTCATTGATCCTGTGGAGCCCATAGAAGGAACCGCACACTTCATTCAATCATTTCTTCTCGGGCGCATGTTGGTGGACATCATCAACGAGGAAACCACCGATCAACAGTGGCATGAAGCAGCGATGACATCTCTCCAGGCGCTCTTACGACCTCGTCTATAACTTCGATTTTTTCTAGCGACGTTGTTGAAAGAATTCTTTCAACAACGCTGCTGATTCTTCCGCAAGCACCCCGTGTTGTACAGGTGGGTTGTGACCAAGGCGTGGATCGCTCATCACGTTGTACAAGCTTGCCGTCGCACCTGCTTCAAAATTGGCAGCACCATACACAAGACGTCCGATTCGCGATGATTGCGCAGCACCTGCGCACATCACACATGGTTCAAGTGTGACAACAAGAGTGCATTCGTCTAAACGCCAGCTTTCAAGCTTTTGACTTGCATCGCGCAATGCCAGCACTTCAGCATGTGCTGTTGGGTCCTTGGCAAATTCTCGTTCGTTATGGCGACGGGCAATAACTTGACCGTTATGTAGCACCACGGCCCCAACTGGCACATCACCTTGTTGTGCTGCTGCTCTAGCTTCATCGAGCGCAATGCTCATGGCTTCTTCGTCGGTCATGAGGCAAACATACCCACTTCGGCGGAAGAGGTGGGATTCGAACCCACGGAAGCTTTCACTTCACACGCTTTCCAAGCGTGCCGGTTCGGCCGCTCTCGCACTCTTCCGTGCAGCAACATTTCTGTCGCTACGAGTTGGTCAGGCTACCTCGGATGTACGCTGTAACCCTCAGCAATCACGGTTGATCCGTGGGTGGTGAGGTGGCGGTCGGGTCCTGTGCGACGGTCGCCCGTAAACCAGGTCAGGTCCTGACGGAAGCAGCCTCCACACGGGAACGATCGTGCGCCGCAGTTCGCCTGGCCGTCACTTCACTGCCCACGGGTGCTGCGTTTTGCGGCGTACCAAGGAGCAGACATTGAACTCAAAAATAGGCATCATCGGTGGATCAATAGCAGCCGTTTTCGTGTTGTTGATTATCTCGATTGTGGGTTCCTACAACGGGCTCGTCGACCGCGAATCCCGTGTTGATCAAACAGTCGCCGACCTTGAAGTACAGCTACAACGACGCTTTGACCTCATCCCCAATCTGGTCAGTGCTGTTGAAGGTGCACTCGAACAAGAACGCGACATTATTGACAGCGTGACCGAGGCTCGTACTCGTTACACCGGTGCAGGAAGTTCACAAGATCGCCTAGATGCGGCTGCAGATTTAGAAGGTGCTCTTTCGCGTCTTCTCGTTGTGGTGGAGAACTACCCACAAGTTGCAAGTCTTCAAAATGTTCGAGATTTACAAGTGCAACTGGAAGGTACGGAAAATCGAGTTGCACAAGCACGACGCACGTATAACGAAGCTGCCACCGATTACAACCGAAACATTCGCCGTTTTCCGCGTGCGATAGTTGCTTCGCTGTTTGGTTTTGAAAAGAGAGATCTTTTTGAGGCAACCCCCGGTGCTGATGAAGCTCCAAGTGTTGATATAAATCCGGGTGAATAACAAGTGATCACAAAAAACATCCTGCGAACAGCAACCGCAGGATTATGTGTGAGCATCGTTTTTCTTTCTGGCTGTTCGACAAACACAGTTTCTTTTCCAGAGTTTTCTGCACCAGTTGTCGATGTTGTTAATGCAATTGACGACAACATTGAAGCCTCACTCTCTACTGAGCTTGAACAATTTCGCACAACATCAGGACCACAAATTGCAGTTGCAATTATTGCAACAACTGGTAATGCATCAATACAGGATTACTCCATAGATCTCGCGCGTACTTGGGGCATTGGCGATGAGCAGAAAGATAATGGCGTACTAATACTGATCGCATTAGAAGACCGTGAGGTGCGTATTGAAGTGGGCAGTGGTGTGGAAGGCGACTTGACCGACATTGCAGCTGGACGCATCATCGATGAGATCATGTTGCCTCTATTGCGTGTGAACGATGTGGGCGGTGCAATAGTGCAAGGTTCTCGTGCGGTGATGTCGGTATGGAGTGGCGAACAGATTCCCCCACCCACAACGAACAACAATCCTTCGACCTCTGACGCCACAGGTGCAGACTGGATTGGAGTATTGCTGTTCTTTTTGTTTGTGGGCGGATCCATCTTGCTTGCAGTCCTTGGACAATTTGCACGCCACACCACTTGGACCTCCGGCGGCTCTCGCCGCGGATATGGCGGCATCTTTATTCCAGGTGGTTTTGGCGGCTCAGGCGGAGGTTTCAGCGGAGGCGGCTTTGGCGGAGGTTTCGGAGGCGGTTTTAGTGGCGGCGGAGCAGGCGGGAGTTGGTAATGCCGAAGTGGTGGTTAGAACAAAAAACCAAAGTTGCTCACGCGATACATGAGGCAGAAGCAACCTCTGGACATCAAATAGTGGTGCATGTCGGCAACTTAGGAAGGCATCCAGAAAAACGTGCGAACCAACTTGCAGTGAAATGGTCCGGTGCATCGTTGGTGTTCTGTGTAGATCCGCGACATCGTCATTTTGAAATCCGTTGGTCGGATTCCTTGCAACTTGATGGGCATCTGGCCACTCAAGCAGTCACCGAGCCACTTCGAGCACACGATCTTGCCGCCGCGATCACTGCCCTCTCTGCGTTGCTCCCTGTACAACAAGAGGGCGTGGAACTGCCAGACATCGTGAACGGCGACGAATAGGGCCTGTAGCTCACCTATAATTATTAGGTGTTCAACACCATCAGATTCCGAGCCCAAAAGGCAATCGCCTCCATCTTTTTAGTGACTGGCCTTTTTGCGGTTGCCCTCGCGGTGCCCAACCCAATCACCAACATCTCCGAGGCAAAAGCAGGGGCCAATGACCCACCGATTTTCGGACAACGATACATCCGAGAGGACGGCGACTTCATCTACCTGGTGCATTCGAACGGGGTCTACTACCAAAACCAAGTTGATTTGGAGTTTTATAGCAACCTGAGTGGCACCGCACCCGATGTGGCTCGATTTACGGTCATGGTTGGTACATCTCCAAATCCAGTTACATCAATTGTCGTAATCAGGAATTATGTTTTGAAGCTAAGTGTCACCAATCGAATTGCAAAAGACGCGGTTGTCACAATTGCGTACTCAGCAGCCGGCACCACATCCAAGATTCAAACAATATCTGGGGTCTCAGCAGAAGAGTTTGGAATCCCTGTACCGCTTGCCGTGGCGAACCTTTCCACCCACGTGCCAAGCACACCAACACCAACACCAACAGCTTCCGGTGCTCCCTCGTGGGACACTGCGCCTCTTGCTGATTCAGAGAGAGACTCCAACACCGTGGGAATTTTTCCTAAGCCCGTTCCAGGAAATGTAATTA
>JAUMDU010000156.1:3978-5553 GCA_032121425.1 Ilumatobacteraceae bacterium
TCACCAATGAATTCGGATTCGTTGTTGGCAAAGGGAACACCATCAAGCCACGAATTCGTATGAAGAACTACGCAGGAACAATTGCAATGACATTGACTGCTACCTACAAAGACAAAGGTAAGAACAAAACCTATACCTGCAAGTTTCAGCCGTTTGGCACAGCAAAAAAACTTCCATCTGCAAAATGGCGTTGGTACACACCAAAGAAGGCTTGTGTCCTGCCTGCAGCACTTGTGACATCGATTCAATCCGGAAAGTCAACGTTGAAGGCAAACGCCACGTGGAAACGTCAATGGTTTAACGGTAAAAAAACAAAACCAAGTGGAGCAAGGATCAAGGGCCGCACGTTGAAATACACCTTGAAGGGCGCAGCTCGTTAAAAAGTTCTAGCGACCCACCATGGCACGCTCTGTGCGCTCCACAAGGTCAGTCATGTCTAGCGATGCAGCTATCTTGGCAAGATCTTTTGTAGGGCCTCGCCACTGCCAATCATCAACACTGCCAAGATCAACATCATCGGCAACATTGGTCACCACAGTTGCAATTAACTTAAATAGTGCCGCCATCTCTCGTTGTTCACTCAGCGTTGTCGCCAACTTTGCAGCACCACGAACCGTAACTTCGTCTCGCACCCATTGCTCAGGGTCATCTGGAATATTTTCAATGTGAAGGTAATGCCCAAGAACTGTTGAGGCACTCTTGGCGCCCCAACCAGTAAGACCAGGAAATCCGTCAGCGGTGTCGCCTACAAGACCTAGCCAGTCAGCAATGCTTTGTGGTCCCACACCAAATTTTGTATTCACTGCTTCTTCATTGATGATCAGATCTTGTCGACGATCAAACTGCACAATGCGATTTCCCGACACCACTTGTCCGAGATCTTTATCTGGTGTCAGTATCTGCACCTGATCAACTCGGTTGTCGGCCGCAGCAAGAAGTGCCCCGGCTGCCAAGCCGTCGTCAGCTTCATATTTCACCATCGGCCACACGGGAACACCTAAGGCCACCAGTGCATCTTCCATCAAAGGAATTTGGCTAAGAATCTCATCTTCCATTCCATCAGATGACTTGTACCCCTCATAGAGATCATTGCGAAAACTCTCAATGACATGGTCAACCGAGACAGTCACGTGAGTTGCACCACCAGCAAGTAATTGCAAAGTAGAGGTCACCACACCGCGAGTGGCAGCAAGTGGAGGTGGCGTTCGATGGCGCACTGCTTGGCCAAAGTGCTGCCGATACAGCTCGTAGGTTCCGTCGATGAGGTGCACAATCATGGTTCTTCAGTATCGCAGACAGGTTGTTGTTGACCCCATGAAAGATATAGTTGTCTACGCAACTACTTTTAGGAGCTTCGCCATGCCTGCAGTCACCGCCGACACACTCACACTTCCTCGTTGTGAAGTTCCTGGTATCGATGCCAAAGATCGTCCTGTGCGATCACTAACCACCGCACCGCAAGGCTTCGAGGGCGAAGGTTTCCCCGTTCGTCGAGCTCTTGCCGGATTACCTAAAGATGTTGTGGACCCATTCATCATGATGGACCAAATGGGCGCCGTTGATTACGCACCATAC
>JAUMDU010000156.1:5563-11272 GCA_032121425.1 Ilumatobacteraceae bacterium
GGAATTCTGCACATTGAAACACCTCCCGAAAGCATGGTGATTCAGGGCGGTCTGTTTCATGGTTTACAGATCTGGGTGAATCTTCCTGCACGACACAAAATGATTGCCCCGGCGTATCAGAACCTCAACTCACATCTCGTCAAACTTTTCACCACACCAGACGCAGGAACTCTTATCCGTCTCATCGCAGGCGACCTTGGCGGAGTCACTGGGCCTGGCTCCACGCACACCCCCATAGTGATTGCACATGCAACCCTGTCCCCTGGCACACGAATGGTGTTGCCATGGAATCCGAAATTCAATGCACTTGCACACGGCCTCAAGGGTTCAGGTTTTGCAGGCACAGAACATCTTGCGATGGGTGTTGGCCAAACAGTTGTATATGGCGCAGGCGACACCATCACTTTGGAGGCCTCGTCACATGAACCACTTGATGTGATTCTCATGGGTGGCCAACCTATTGGCGAACCAGTTGAGCAATACGGACCATTCGTAATGAATACCCGCCAAGAACTACAACAAGCATTCGATGATTACCAACGCGGTCGACTTGGTGTGGTGCCACCCAACGGCATTCAACCATTTCGCGGGCGATAACTCCTGGCTGGCGATGTGTTAGCTCACCTGCGTGAGTCCACCATCTACAACAAAAACTTCTCCTGTCACATACTTGTTTCGCACCAAAGCAAGCGTTGCTTCTGCGCAATCATCTGGAGTTGCTGATCTTTTAATGGGGTTAATCATTGCAATGCCTGCATGTTGTGTTTGCCAATCCTTTGTCCAAGGAGTTTCCACCAGACCTGGTGCAACGGCGTTAAAACGCACTGGACCATGACTTTTTGCCATGAGCCGAGTCATGTGATTAAGCGCAGCTTTCGACATGGAGTATGCAATAGATGAACCCATCGGGCGCACACCTGCCACCGAAGTAATGGAGACAACGTGGCCATCTGATGATTCACGAAGTGCCGGCATTGCAGCTTTTGTGAGCCACCATGTTCCAAAGACATTTACTTCGAATGTCTTCATGAATATTTCATCGGTCAGTGCATCAATGTCACCGTGCGGCACCAGTGTGGTCCATCCCGCATTATTCACCAACAAATCAAGCTTGCCGAACTTTGCAAGTGTTGTATCAATGAGGTGTTGGCACTGATCTTTATCGCTAATGTCTGCCTGCACATACAACGACTCTCCAGGTAGAGCGTCAGCTACTTTTTGTCCGGCTTCTACTGAACTTGCAGAGTTCACTACAACGGCTGCGCCGCCTTCAGATAAACGTTGCGCAATGCGTTCACCAATTCCACTTGATGATCCAGTCACAATTGCGACTATTCCAGAAAACTCAGCCATGAGGGCTCCTTTGTTACATGTGTGTATTCATCGTAGAACTCCCACGAAGGCACCGATAACAAGAAACGGACCAAAGGCAATATAAGTACGTCGCGATACACGTCCCAAAGTGACTACAACGAGCGCAAAAAGACCACCGACAAAAAAGGCAGCAACCAATGCCATAAAGACTCGCTCTAGCGCTAACCATCCGGTGAAAAGACCCAACAGTGGTCCAAGTGACACATCGCCGGCACCTAAATCACCACGAGAGATGACCTCAAGAATTTTTAAGGCCAGCCACATCACAATGGCACCCAACAGCATGTTGGCCACGCTGCCCATGTTGTCCCAAAGAGATACAAAAGCCAAGCCTACTATTCCCCAGAGAGTGCCCATCACTACGGTGCGACGTGCAAGTACATGAGTATCTACATCAACAAGAAACAATCGCAACAAAAGTGCAGACCACATGCCATACACAACAACGGTGACATCGTGATCAAACTTTTGTGAAAATGCCCACCACAGTGCGCCGCAGGAACCCGCCGATAACACAACGACAAAACGACTTTGCGAAAAATGTGCCTCACCAAATGTGGCGTGTTGGTCGCGCAATACGGCAATGTCGCGCAGGGCTAAACGCCAGGCACGCCCACCAAAGAAAAAACCCACGATGGTCCACACGATGTGATTCATGTGGAGTGTCTAACGACAAAAATGAAAAATATCCAAGCACCTCATCAATGAGGTGAATTGCTACTCCTGAACGAGCTCGATCAAGGTCCCGAAGCTGCCCTTAGGGTGAATAAAGGCAACTGTGGTGCCTCGTGAACCCGGACGCGGTGCCTTGTCGATGGGAATAGCACCGGCAGCAATCATTGATGCAAGAGCTTCAGCACAGTTATCTACGCGATAGCCAATGTGATGCAGGCCCTCCCCGCGCTTCTCAATGGACTTAGCTACTGGAGAATCTGGTGATGTTGGTGTGAGCAACTGCACATAACTCTCGGCCACCTTCATCAGCACTTCTTCTACGCCATCTGATTCCACAACTTCACGGTGGTCAACAGTGGCTCCAAAAGCCTTTTCGTAATAAGCAACTGCAGCTTCAAGGTCGCGTACAGCGATTGCTACGTGATCAATCTCAGTAAGAATCATTTTCTTTTCCTTTTCAGTAACAGTTAGCGACGGAACCAGTTGACTTTGTCGCCCACTTTTGCGCGCAGCTCATGGTCATCTACGCCAAGGCCTTCTTCAGGCGAAAGGCACAACACACCAAGTTTTCCTTCGTGCATGTTGTTATGCACCTGGTACGAAGCCTCGCCCACTTCTTCCAAGGTGAACACCTGTGACATCACAGGGTGAATCATTCCTTTTTGGATGAGACGGTTTGCTTCATAGGACTCTTTGTAGTTCGCAAAGTGTGAACCTACAAGTTTCTTCAAGCGCATCCAGAAGTGACGGTTGTCGAACTCCA
The DNA here is from genome assembly GCA_032121425.1 of Ilumatobacteraceae bacterium. Classification (GTDB taxonomy): domain Bacteria; phylum Actinomycetota; class Acidimicrobiia; order Acidimicrobiales; family Ilumatobacteraceae; genus UBA2093. The sequence goes on from JAUMDU010000156.1 coordinate 8,376, forward strand.
TCATGAAACCGCTGGTGGCTGCACAAGTCACAACAGTGCCGCCCTTTTTCACTACGTAAATAGAAGCGGCAAAGGTGCTGCGACCAGGATGTTCAAACACGATGTCTGGATCTTCGCCAACGAGTGCACGAATGTCTGAACCTAAACGGCGCCATTCTTTCTCATCGTGTGAGCCATCATCTTTGAAGAACTTGTAGTTGGCTTTCTTGCGGTTGATAACAAACTCACAACCCATCTCGCGAAGAATTTCTTCTTTTTCTTCAGATGACACCACGCCAATAGGAATTCCACCACCGTTCAAGACGTACTGCACTGCATATGCGCCAATACCACCCGATGCTCCCCAGATGAGAACGACATCGCCTTGTTTCATGTTTGCACCGTTTGGTGACACCAACATGCGATAACTCGTTGAGTTACACAATGCGTTTACGGCTGCTTCTTCCCATGTGAGATGCGCAGGTTTTGGCATCAACTGGTTTGCCTTCACCACTGCAAGATCAGCTAAGCCACCAAAGTTGGTTTCATAACCCCAGATGCGCTGGTTAGAACCCATCATCGAGTCACTGTGAGATGAAGGATCTTGATCATCAACATGATTGCAATGCACTGTGATCTTGTCGCCGGGCTTCCAGTTACGCACTGCACTACCCACACGCAACACCACTCCAGATGCATCGGAACCCACTACGTGGTAATCCAAGTCGTGGCGCTTTGCCCATGAACTCTCGCGACCAAGTCGAGCGAGTGCACCAAAAGTGCTGATCGGTTCAAAAATTGAGGTCCATACTGTGTTGAAGTTGATGGAGGATGCCATCACAGCAATCACTACTTCATCGGGCGCAATCTCTGGAATGGGAACTTGGCCAATGTGGATGCTCTTGCGAGGATCTTTGTCTTGGCTGGCAACACCGTCCCACATGTGTTCATCTTCTTTGCGAACAAAGGCTGCTCGGTAGGTATCAGGGAGGGGGATGGCGGCAAGTTCTTCACCAGACGCGCCATTCATGATGGCTTGGAGGATTTTTTCCATTCTTTGACGATAGCGAGATTTGACCATTCATCTCCTAACCTGTTTTCAACAAGTGCACCTCAGAGGTGCCTATTTATATGGAGGCAAAAATGGCCGGTTCATACATCGTTGCAGGAGCCCGTACCCCTATTGGCAAGATGAGTGGCGCACTGTCGTCATTTAGCGCAGCCGACCTCGGCGGATTCGCAATTAAGGCTGCGCTCGAGCGTGCCGGCGTAAAGCCCGAAGAAGTTGAACACGTGATCATGGGTCAGGTTCTTATGGCCGGACAAGGCCAAGTTCCCTCACGCCAAGCAGCATCAAAAGCTGGCATTCCTATGAATGTTCCTTCCATCAACATCAACAAAGTGTGTCTGTCGGGTTTGAACTCCATTTACTTGGCCGACCAAATGATCGCATCAGGCGAAGCCGACATCGTTGTAGCTGGTGGCATGGAGTCCATGACCAATGCTCCATACCTTGCACAAGGAGCACGTGGTGGTTTCCGATACGGCAACACCGAATTGCAGGATGCAATTGTGCGTGACGGTTTGTGGTGTGCATTCGACGCATGTCTCATGGGTCTTGGCACAGAGCGTTACACATCTGGTGGTATCAGCCGTCAAGAGCAAGACGACTTGGCAATGAAGAGCAACCAACGAGCAGCAGCAGCAATTGCCGCAGGCAAGTTGTCGGCCGAAATTGTTGAAGTAGCAGTTCCGCAGCGCAAGGGCGACCCCGTCATGGTGAAAGATGACGAAGGTGTTCGCGCAGATACAACAATGGACACTCTTGGTGGTTTGAAGCCAGCCTTCGACAAAGAAGGAACAATCACTGCTGCAAACGCAAGCCAGATTTCCGATGGTGGATCAGCAGTTGTGTTGATGTCCAAGAAAGCTGCTGAAGCACGCGGAGTAAAGCCACTGGGTGAAGTGGTCTCCTATGGAATGGTCGCCGGCCCAGACAACGCATCGTTGCTTCATCAGCCAAGCCGCTCCATTCTCAAAGCACTCGACCGTGTTGGCATGAAGACAAGTGATGTGGATTTGTTTGAATTGAATGAAGCATTCGCTGCAGTGGGTATTGCATCTATGCGTGAATTGGGAATTTCTGACGACATCGTCAACGTCAACGGTGGCGCAATTGCATTGGGGCACCCCATTGGCATGAGTGGCAACCGACTCGCACTCACTATCTTGCATGAGTTGCATCGTCGTGGTGGCGGTGTGGGTGCTGCAGCATTGTGTGGCGGTGGCGGACAAGGTGACGCCATCATCGTGCGCACCGTCTAAGACACAGATGTTCAAAAGGCCACTCAACGTTGCGATTCAGATCGCACGTTGGGTGGCCTTTGCTGTTGTCATCGGTCTTGCATCGGGAGTTCTTTCAGCCTCATTCATTGCTGCGCTGAATTGGGCAACAACTACTCGCACTTCTCATAATGGATTGCTTTTCCTATTGCCACTGGCGGGACTTCTCGTCGGCGCTGCATATCACTATGGAGGCCGGGGGCTAGAGCGTGGAAGCAATCTGGTTATCGAACAAATTCACGGTCAATCCGAATGGATTCCCTTTCGTCTCACTCCATTGATCTTTAGTGCAAGTGTGATCTCACATGTTGCGGGTGCATCAGTAGGTAGAGAAGGTGCAGCAATTCAATTAGCGGCCGGAGTCACAGATCCACTCAGCAAAAAACTTGGACTGCCCCCGATGGAACGTTCCATCATGTTGGTCACCGCAGTCGCTGGTGCATTTGGTTCAGTCTTTGGGGTTCCTGTTGCGGGTGCAATCTTTGCTCTCGAAGTACAACGTGTGGGTCGCATACGTTACGAGGCACTTGTGCCGGCATTTGTTGCAAGTTTTGTGGGTGATGCGGTGGTGACAG
>JAUMDU010000157.1:0-2441 GCA_032121425.1 Ilumatobacteraceae bacterium
GCCTGTACTCGCGCGTTATCGCGAGTGGCGCGCCACTGTTCTACATCGGCAATCATTTCTGCCTCAACGGCTGGGTCAACAACCAAGATATTTCCTGGTGTTGCAAGAGGGCTCGATTCAGTCTCGCTATAGGAGTTCACGCCAATAACTACTTGTTCACCTGATTCAATGCGTCGCGTGCGCGCAGCCATGGATTGCACCAAACGTCCTTTGAGTTCATCCACTGCATTGAAAGCGCCACCAAGTGACAGCACTTCTTCAAACTCTGCCCATGCTGCATCGCGCAACTCGGCCGTGCGAGCTTCAATCACCTTTGAACCGTCAAAGATGTCGTCATACTCCAAAAGATCAGATTCAAATGCGAGAACTTGTTGCATGCGCAGTGACCATTGTTGGTCCCAGGGGCGAGGCAAACCAAGTGCTTCGTTCCAGGCAGGTAATTGCACACTGCGTGCACGAGCATTTTTAGAAAGGGTGACAGCGAGCATTTCCAACACAATGCGTTGCACATTGTTTTCTGGTTGTGCTTCAGTGAGACCCAAAGAGTTCACCTGCACGCCATAACGGAATCGACGTGCTTTGGAATCGGTGACGTTATAACGTTCGCGTCCGATGCGATCCCACAACTCTGTGAAGGCACGCATTTTGCATACTTCTTCAACAAAACGAATTCCTGCATTGACGAAGAATGAAATGGATCCAAATACCTGATCGAATTGTTCTTCACTCACTTGACCACTTGCGCGCACTGCATCAAGAACATCAACTGCGGTGGCAAGCGAATAGGCAATTTCTTGAACGGGAGTGGCTCCCACTTCTTGCAAGTGGTATGAACACACGTTCATGGGGTTCCACTTCGGTGCGTTATGTGCGCACCATGCAACCATGTCCACAATCAAACGCTTTGAGGGAGCTGGCGGGAAAATATAAGTGCCGCGCGAGAGGTATTCCTTCACGATGTCGTTTTGTGTTGTACCGCGAAGCTCGCGTGCAGTGACACCTTGTTCACGAGCATTTGCCACATACAAAGCAAGCATCCATGCAGCTGTTGCATTGATGGTCATGGACGTGTTCATCTTGCCCGGGGGAATGGAGTCGAGCAATGTGCGCAGGTGTCCGAGGTGTGCAACAGGTACACCCACTTTTCCTACTTCACCTTGTGCCAACACATGATCTGGGTCGTATCCCGTTTGTGTCGGAAGATCAAAAGCAATCGAGAGTCCCGTTTGACCTTTGGCCAAGTTGGTGCGGTAGAGCTTGTTGGACGCCGCGGCCGTTGAGTGGCCTGAATAGGTACGCATCAACCATGGGTCATCGCGGCGGGGGGTGCTTGCATCTGTCACATCTCAAGTATGGCAACGCAGGTGGGCGTTCCCCACAGGGCTAGGGGGCTATGGCAAGAGCCAAAAGCTCCAGATAGCGAGATCGAGGTACTTCGATACAGCCCAAGGAGGCAAGGTGATCGGTGCACCATTGGGTATCTAGCAAGGCCATGCCGGCCACATTCATGGCATCAACCAAATGCATCACTGCCACCTTGGAGGCATCACGTTGCAGGTGGAACATTGATTCGCCAGCAAAAAAATTATTGATACGCACTCCATAGAGACCACCAACCAGGCGATGGTCGGTGTCCCACACTTCCACGCTGTGTGCATGACCGAGTGTGTGCAATGTGCAATATGCATCGATGAACTCTTGGGTGATCCACTGACCCTCGGTGTGTGCAGAAGCACATTGGTGCATCACTTCGGCGAACGACTGATCAAAGGTCACAGTAAATTTGCGAGCGCTTTGCTTCATTGATCTCGTGACGCGTAGGTCGCGAAGTGGAATCACGCCGCGTGCAACAGGTGACCACCAACCCAAATCACGATTTCTATTTCCTACGTACATGGGAAACATCCCATGCGAATAGGCGTACAACAATGTGTTCGGCGCTAGGTCGGCTCCGACGGCAACAACATCATCGTCATCAGACCATTCGTGTGGCTCGGGGAAACCCCAATCACATGTCTTCGGTGGCAACATGTCACCGACCGCACTTCATTTAGTAGCTGTAAAAGCCTTGTCCAGATTTGCGTCCCAATTTGCCGGCTGCGACCAAACGACGCAATGTGGGCACTGGTGCATAATTTGGATCTGCAAATTCTGCGTACAACGCATCAAGAATTGCCAATGATGTGTCAAGACCTACGAGATCAAGCAGTGCAAATGGTCCCATTGGGAAATTGCATCCACCCTTCATGGCGACATCAATGTCTTCCATGGATGCAGTGCCTGTTTCCCAGATACGGATTGCATTGTTCAAGTAAGGGAACAACAACGCATTGACAATGAAGCCTGCACGGTCTTTTACTTGCACACCAGACTTTCCACACTTTGCTGTGAAGTCATTTGCTGCTGCGATGGTTTCATCTGAGGCAGTGATGGGGCGCACT
>JAUMDU010000158.1:0-8576 GCA_032121425.1 Ilumatobacteraceae bacterium
TTTCGACTCCTGCTTGACCATTTGCTGCCAAGCCCCACAAATATGCGCGCCCAATCATCACTGCACGTGCACCAAGAGCTAATGCTTTCACCACATCGCTACCGCGACGAATACCGCCATCGAGCAACACTTCAATCTGTGACCCCACAGCATCTGCTACTGCAGGCAATGCACGAATAGGTGCAGGTGTGCCATCGAGATTGTTTCCACCATGGTTAGACACTGACAATGCTGTTGCTCCAAGATCAACAACTCGCTTTGCGTCATCAACGCGGCTCACGCCTTTCACCATGAAAGGCCCGCCCCACTGCTGACGCAACCATGCAATGTCTTCCCATGTGGGAAGAGGTGTTTGCATCCACTCGTAGTAAGCACCAAAAAATGTCGGTGCCTTCTCGCCAGGCTTTTGCATGTTGGGTGCAGTGAGATCAGGGATGCGACCGGTTTTAGCAAAGGTCCACAACCAACTTGGCTTCACGATGACTTCGGGCGCAAGTTTCACCATTGCTTTGAGATCGATTTTTTCTGGAATCCATGGGCTGCCCCAGTCGCGTCCATTTGAAAACGACCAGTCGAGAGTGACGATCAATCCCTTGGCGCCAGCGGCGCGTGCCCGCTCCATGCGCTGCACCAACGTGTCTTTGTCACCACACCAATACATCTGGAAAAACGTCTTGTCATTTGCTGCAGCGACATCTTCCACAGACTTGCTCGCAAAAGAACTCAACCCCATCGGAATGCCACGATTTTGGGCAGCACGCGCAATGGCAACTTCACCTTGAGGATGCACAGCTTGCACGCCCGTTGGTGAGATGAGAACGGGCATCGAAATTTCTTGGCCCATCACAGTGGTGTTCATGGTGCGTGTATTTGCAAGTCCCGCAATGTGCGGGGCAAAACCCAATTGATCAAACGATGCCAAGTTGTCTGCACTCGACAAACCTTTTTCAGAGCCGGCAATGAGAGCACCGTAGACCGACTTTGGGAGATACGCCTTCGCACGTCGCTGTGCTTCTGCAACTGTCTCAAACCATTCGTTCGCCATGACCTGACACCTTCTCAGATTGGGGATTTCTCAGTGTACCGAGGCCTATCGCATCACGGGATTACTAGAGATTCATTGTTATTGAGACAGAACTTCGAGCAATTCCTCAGGCCGACTCACCACAACATGGGCCCCAGCCCCGTGGAGTTCTGCATGGTCACCAAAGCCCCACAGCACCCCAGCAGCACGAGTTCCCACTTCAAGGCCAGCATCAATGTCGTGATGACGATCACCAATCATCCAACACTGCTCAACGTTTGGCCGGCGGCCCACAGATTTCTCCGCATTCACCAACGCTTTTTCTAACAAGCGAGCCTTGGGTAGAGGAGCATCATCTGCAGGGCCCACCACCGTGATCATGTGGTGATCTACACCGACAGTGCGTACAGCAACATCTGCTTGCGCTTGAGGTTTTGCTGTCACCACAGACAGATGCCAACTCTGTGCCAGAACATTGAGTACCTCGGCCATGCCATCAAAGATGGGAGTACGCGGAAGATGTTGTTCGCGATAGATCTGTCGATATTGGTCGATAAAAAAATCCACCCGATCAAGACCCACACCACGCGCAGTCAAAAGCTCGGGCATGGTTGTCTGCAAAGGTGGCCCAATAATGCGGCGCACTTCTACGAGGGACAATGCATCTAACCCTGCAGCGGCAAATGCGTCATTCATCGATGCTGTAATTCCCGCCCCCGAATCGGCAATCGTTCCATCAAGGTCGAAAAAAAGAAATCCGCGACTTTCCACAAAGACACGATAGGTGTGCTGGCTCGCCTAACTTTGTGATGTGTCCACCGCAACATTGCTTCTTGTTCTCGACATTGTGGGTATTGCGGTGTTTGCAGTCTCTGGTGCACTTGCTGCAGTGGATAAAAAACTCGACATCTTCGGTGTGATCTTTCTGGCTGTAGCAACCGCGCTGGGTGGTGGATTCATTCGCGATGCATTGTTAGGCGCGACTCCCGCAGCAGCTCTGACCGATTGGCGGTACTTGGCCACACCTGCAATTGCCGGGCTCATTGTGTTTTTTGTGCATCCATCTGTTGCGCGGTGGTCGCGATTGTTTTTACTTGTCGACGCCGCTGGTCTGGGATTGTTTGCAGTCGCAGGCACACGCAAAGCCATTGATTCTGGAGTGGGACCACTTGGGTCATCGGCAATTGGCATTTTGACGGCGATCGGCGGGGGAATTATTCGCGACATTCTCGTGCGCGAGATACCTCATGTACTGCATCGTGAGATTTACGCAACCGCTGCCCTATTGGCCACAGTGGTGGTTGTGGTGGGCGATCGACTCAGCCTCAATGACGTGGCCGTGGCGGGTGCAGCGATTTGTGTGGCCTTTAGTCTTCGCGTGGTGAGCCGATGGAAGAACTGGGCCGCCCCCACCGCCAAGGCCGTCAACCTGGAATAATCTCCAATATTGGGAATCGTTCTCATTCTCGATATGGTGGGGTTATGAAGTCTTCCCATCGCATCACAAGCCTCCTTGCAATATCCGCTCTCGTATTGACCGCATGTGGCGGTGAGTCATCTAGTTCCGACACCAGCGCACCGGCTGGCGATGTACTCACAATCGCTACATCCTTTTATCCGCTCAGTGAAATTGTGGAGAAAGCAACTACAGGAATGAACGTGGACATCGTGAACCTCACTCCTCCTGGCGTGGGTGCACACGACCACGAACTCACTGCAAGCCAACTCGATGATCTCACCACAGTTGATGCAGTGTTCTATCTCGGCGGCGGACTACAACCCAGCGTGGAAAAAGCAGTTGCTCAATTGGATAACACCATCACCGTGGTGGACCTCATGGATCATGCACAAACCATTGATGCAGTGAAAGAAAAAGACAAAGACGGCCATGATGACCACAGCGAAGAAGAAGGCGCGCACAGTGAAGAAGAGGGGCACGACGACCATGCACATGGCGACACAGATCCGCACGTGTGGCTAGACCCCGCCAACATGATCTCGATGACGAAAGCAGTTGTCGCCACCTTGTCCACCTTGGCACCTGATTCCAAGACCACATTGGATACAAACAGTGCTTCCTACATTGCAGAACTCGAACAACTCGGCACAGCTTTTGACACTGCATTTGCAAATTGTGTATCCCGTGCCTTGGTGACTTCACACGATGCGTTCGGCTACTTTGCTGCACGCGCCAAACTCGACACCGTTCCCATTGCAGGGGTGAACCCAGAGAATGAACCTTCCGCGAAAGAACTTGAGTCCATTGCCAAGGTTGCACGTGACGCGAAAGCAACCACTGTGTTTTTTGAAGCACAGCTTCCTGAAGGGCTTGCCAAAACAGTCGCCTCGTCCATTGGAGCTGAAGTCGATGCAGTAGACCCCATTGAAACCATCTCGTCTGCAGATCTCAATGCCGGTAAGAACTACATCAGTATCCAGACACAAAACATTGAGAACGTCACAAAAGGTTTACGCTGTTCCTGATGACATCTGCAGTGCTTGAAGCTTCCCATGTGGGAGTTACTTACAATGAAGACTTCCGTGCACTTACCGATGCATCTTTCTCGGTAGGCGCAGGAGAACTCATCGCAGTTGTCGGGCCCAATGGCGCCGGTAAGTCAACGTTGTTCAAGGCCCTTGCGGGCTTCGTAGACCACGAAGGTGATGTTGTAGTGCATGGCAAACATTGTCATCACTTAGAGCGTCAATCCATTGCGTATATTCCACAACAAACAGATATAGACCTTCGGTTTCCCATCACTGTTGCCGAAGTTGTCATCGCCGGTCGTCGCCGCTTTCATGGCCGGCGCATGCGCACTACTCAGGCAGACATCACACACGTGATGACATGTCTGTCACAAGTAGATCTTGGTGGAATGGAAAATCGATCTCTGGCCACGCTGTCTGGCGGGCAGGTTCAACGTGTGATGCTGGCGCGCGCACTTGCCCAAGAAGCAGACGTCTTGCTTCTCGATGAAGCACTCTCAGGCGTGGATGCTCTCCACACCGATGAACTCATCACACTGTTTGGAAATCTTGCAACAAACGGAACAAGTATTTTGGTCTCCACTCATGACTTATCACTTGTGCGAAATCGTTTCACGCGATGTCTCACAGTGAATAAGCGACTTGTGGGTGATGGACATCCTTCTGTGGAACTTGCCGACAATAAATTGGAACAACTTTTCTCATCAACAGCCCAAGAAGAAGTTCTATGAGTTGGTTACTTGACCCTTTTCAATCAGATTTCTCCCAACGTGCAGGCCTTATCTGCATCATGGTGGGAGTACTTGCCCCCACGGTGGGAACATGGATTTCGTTACGACGTTTGGCCTACATGGGTGACGCCATGTCTCACAGTGTTCTGGGTGGAGTTGCTCTTGGTTTTGGTTGGTTTGGTTCCCAAGCAGTGCTTCCTGGTGCACTGATAGCCGGCATTTTTATGGCAGTGGTGATTCACTTCTTGTCACAAAACCGCCGGGTCGGGCATGATTCAGTCATTGCTGTTGTGGGAAGCGGCATGTTTGCTTTTGGCGTTCTTGCATTGAGCAAAGTAGACACCACCGTATCCATCACACATTTCTTGTTTGGGCAGTTACTCACCGTTAATACAGCAGATCTTTGGACCACGCTTGTGTTGACGATTCTCGCACTTGGATTTGTCTGGTACAGATTCGATGACCTGAAGTTCGCAACATTCGACCGTGACCATGCCACCCAAATTGGCATTCGCGTGCAGCGCTTAGACATGGCGATGCTTGTTCTGCTGGCTATTTGTGTGGTGGTGTGCCTGAACACAGTAGGTATTGCACTCACTGTGTCACTACTCATCACTCCTACTGCTACCTCGAGACTTTTTTTCAACAATGTGTCGGCAATTAGTAAAGGCGCTATTGCCATTGGACTCGTTGAAGTTATTGGCGGATTCATAGTCGCGTATCACTTAGATCTTGCTCCAGGGCCCACAATTACACTTGGTGCCACGGCGGTGTTCATTGTTGTGTACGTCGTTCGTTTTGCAACTTCTGATCGTACCTACGTGCACCACAGCCACGAACACGCGCATTAATTCAGTGATCTTTATCCCAAATCACGTGATGTAAATACCTCTTAGATGTTTTTGCTTCACATCTGTGTATCCAAGTATTAGGTTGACGATATGGCTAGTGATTCATCAAGTAAGCGTCGGATTGTGGTCGGAGTAGATGGTTCACCAAACTCTGCAAAAGCTCTCGATTGGGCAGTTTCTTTTGCTCATTCTGGAGACACAGTGATCTTGTTGGCGGCATGGAGCCCCATTGTTGTTCCCGCCGAGATGGCAATGTCCTACACCTTCGATGACACAGGCGCAAAGAACGTTCTGGAAGACGAAAACAAGCGAGTGGCTCAAAAAGCTGCCAGCCGCGGTGTTGCCTTGGCCATGCATTTTGAAAATAATGACCCACGCAATGCACTGCTCTCCACTGCATCTGATGTCATCGTGGTGGGCGCACGAGGCCATGGTGGCGTGATGGGACTTCTCTTGGGTTCAGTGGCAGATTATGTCTCGCGACACTCAAAAGTGCCTGTGGTCATCGTTCCATCTGGAGAGTAAGTACCGTGTGAGGTCATGAACCTCGATGATTTCAACAGCACAGGACTTGATCTCACCACTTTGTTGCTATGTGACTATGCAAATATTCGCGAAGGAATGTTGAACATTGTCAGTGGCGGGATCACTCGCATTGCCACATCCACTGGTTTTCCCTCACAGATTGATGCACACCTTGCAATGTCGGTCTACGTACACCCTCATCGCATTACTGAAACACACAACGGTCGCGTCATCTTTCGCTATCCCGACACTGTGGAGGAAATTGCTCGTATCGAATTTCAATTTCATGGCGATGCTCAATTGAATCCCGGTGAAGGATTGAATTTTCACTTCGCGTTGCCTCTACAAAGCATCACTGCCACGAAGCCCGGGCAGATAGACGTCTCTGTCACCGTAGATGAATCGCCATTGGGGCTCATCAGTTTTTGGATGTCGGACGCCTCAGGCACTGCCCATTAACGTCGTCGACGACGGGCAATTCCTGTTGATGCAAGACCAACGGGGAGCAGCAATGCGGCAAATCCCAGTGGTAACGAAAGACCCGTCGCACCAGTTTGTGGAAGAACAGCAACGATCCTTACAGACATAGTTAAACCACCGACATATAGCTGCGCACCAGACCTTGTGATTAGTAATGAACTAGAAGACGCTAAGGTACGGCCTGTTCTGCTCGTTGCTCTCACCGAGTATTTTCCTTGTGGCCAACCTTGAGCCGCGAACTCTCCAGATCCCGACAACTTGACAGTAAACGTTGCATCGTCACCGGTGCCTAAGTTTTGATCAAAGCCACTCCATGTTGCGTTAAGAGTGCCCCCATCTCCACCAGAAACGCTTCCCGTTGCAAGAGCTGTGCCCACTGCTGCAAAATCACCACGAGATGTTTGTCGAGCAACCACAGTCACGGTTACTTCCCAGTCAGTGTTCCCCGTTGAGTCCCACGATTCTTGAATTCCAAACTCGCCAGGAAGGATGCTCTTGATGGTATAGGTCCCCGGTGGAAGATCAGAAAAATCAAAAGCGCCTGCAGATGTAGTTCTCATCGCAAAAGACTGCTTGCGAATGTTGCTCACAGATTGTCCCGTGACGTTTCTCGGAGTTAATCGAACATCCACACCTGGCAACAAAGGTTCGCCCGCGTCACGGCGATTATTACGATTGATGTCAAACCACGCTGTTCCAATCACCTGACCGAGTGCATCTTCATTAGTTGCAACAGTGTTCGTAGTTGTCGGAGATACGGTAGTTGTCGGGGACGTGGTTGTTGTGAATTGCCGAATGATGCCGTTTACCGTGCCGTTTACATTCGAGATCGTTGTACGAAAGTAATAGGTTGTCCCAGGAGTAAGACCCGTCAGTGCAGTAGTTACAGCAGCAGACGAAGCATTTGACGCCAACGGAGACTCAGGAGCTGTCACCGCGGTGTTACCTGAAGTCAGCGTCGGCGATTCTCCCCACGTGAAAGTGATTGTGGACGATGCACCATTTGAAGTACCAGTTCCGTTGACCGTGGCGGTCGCACCCGTTACGGAAGTTGCAGGCTCGGTCGTCACCTCTGGGGGCGCCACAATAGTGAACTGCTGGATTGAACCCTCAACTGCTGGACCATTTGCAGGGGTGCCCACAACCTTGTAGTAATAGGTCGTTCCCGCGGTGAGGTTCGTTGCATCAAATATCACTGGATAACTATTGGCAGAACCGGACAAAGTATTTGGCACGGCGTTGGAAGTGGTGTTATTCGATGCCAATTGAGGATCAGTTCCCCATACAAAAGTTACAGTCAATGGATTTCCATTTGCAGTGAGATTGCCATGCAGTCGAGTGCTGGGTTGTGAAACGGGCGTAGGCGCATCAGTCACCGCTACTGGAGTACCACAGGGAATTGCATTCGTGATCGTCGAATCAAGTCCAACCACTGCACCTACTTTTGCACGAATTACCACGCTGTATTGCGTTCCGTTTGTTAATCCACTGATAGAGATTGGACTTGTTGCGCTAGAAGCAGCAGCGAAAGTTGTACCACCATCAAGTGAGTAGTCATAGCCATCTATCCCAGCTTGGTTCACAGTTGGCGGCGTAAAAACAATCGAGAGTGATGCACTACCACAATCAACTCTGGTGATCGTGGGTGATCCAGGTGCGCCAAAAGTAAATTGCTTGACCACACCGTATGTATACGACTCCACCAGATTCTCATTTGAACCGCTTGTGACTAGCCCAACCGTGCGGTAGTAATACGTCGTTCCTGAGGTAAGGCGGGTGATGTTTGCAGTGACTGCTTCAGGAGGACTTGAGGTATTTGATGAGTTGGCGTTTACAAGTGGCGTCACTTCAATTGCATTGTTGGTGTCATCAAAATTGCTTGTTGTTGGTACATATTCGAAGTACCAACGCATGGCTGTACCGAGTGGCGCAACAGTTCCATTCAAAGTTGCAGTTGTGCCCGTCAGACTGGAAGGTGGTTCTGTAGTCACGCTGGGAAGTTTTTCCGCAATGGCGCCTGTGATAACTGCAACATCTTCGCAGTTCACAGTGCAACTGGCGAACCACGCACCAAATGATCCACCTAGTACAGTCTTTAGGGGAAGATCTTCAGCAGCTCCCATGTCGTCGAGTTCATCCATGATGTCTTCCATTGAGATACTTGGGTTAGCTTCGCGTTCCGATTCGATGAATTCCTTCACCGACATCGCCTTACACGCAGGCTTTCCTGTCAAAGAGTTGATTGCAGTTCCTGCGAAGATCGCTTGGCCCGCATCATTTGAGCCGCTACTTAGGTTGGTGTCGTCAATAAACCAGTTGTTCGCATTCCATTGGTTTCCTGATTGACGAATCGCATAGAAAATGTCGCCCCATCGGTCATTACCGCCACCGCGCTCGTCGGCGCCACCGGGCCGAAGATCAAGACCACTGTCTCGTGGTGTAGTTCCATGGATTGCTTGTGGATTTGCCACATCGAAC
>JAUMDU010000159.1:0-2636 GCA_032121425.1 Ilumatobacteraceae bacterium
CAGCATCGCGACACGCAGAAGGCGAAGATTCCACCAGGTGCACCGCGTCGAAACGTTCTTCTAAGGCAAGACTGAATAAGCCCACGCCACCGTAAGCGTCAAGCATCAATCCACCGTTAACTCCCAAGGTGTCGAGTCGTCGCGATACCGAATCAATAATGAGTTCCGCAGCCTCAGGTGACGATTGAAAAAACGAACCCATGGACACCACATAAGAGTGTTCTCCAACACGTTCAGTAATTTTTGCTCGTTCACCTGTTTTAAGTCCCGCAGGTAATCCATTGGCAAGCGTGCCCTCATGGCACCACACGCCAATGTCGCCGGTACGAGCGCCTACACGAATAGTCACTTCGCCCTCACCACTAATTACAGGTCGAGAAATAAAGTCATTGATCAACGGATGAGCCACCATGCACGAACTGACGGGAACAATTTCGTGCGAATCAGATGCGCGAAAACCAAGTGCGCCCTCGGGTGTGGTGACCATGCGCACCGTCGTTCGTCGAGCAGTATCGGTGAGTCGCCGAAGTTGAGGGTTCACCTCGAGCCGTGCAGTGCGCGCGTATGCCTCTTGCACGATGGCCAACTTGGCCTGCCCTTGATAACGCCTCTCAAGGTGCTGCCAATCACAACCGCCACAACCTTGGGCCACGTGAGGACAAGGTGGTACTTGGCGCTGGGTAGCGGGTTCAAGAACTGCCAACACTGTTCCGCGCCCAAAATCACGCTTTGTTTCGGCGATTTCTATCTCCACACGTTCGCCCGGCACAACATCAGACACAAAGACCACTCGGCCATCATCGAGTCGGCATAACCCATCACCGCCGGCAACCAGTTTTTCGATAAGGACTGAATGGGTAGTTGTCACTATCTCAGCGTAGGGCACAACGGTGCGACCGCTCGGGACATCTGCGTGCAACCTTGACTAAGGTGGCGATGTGAGCTTGCCTATTCAAATTGCCCCCTCAGTTTTGCCCGCGAATTTTTCAAAGTTTGGCGAAGAAATTCGTGAGCTCGACGAAGCAGGCGTCGACATTATTCAATTCGATGTGATGGATGGCCAATTTGTCCCCAACCTCACATTTGGACCAGACGTCATCGCATCAGTACGTCCGTTTACGAAAAAGCCTTTTGAGGCACATCTGATGGTGCTCACCCCTGATGTGATGGCTGCACGTTACGTAGAAGCTGGATGCCAACGACTAATCGTGCACGCCGAGGCCTGCACTCATCTTCATCGCACCCTAGAAAACATTCGTGCACTTGGCGCAACTGCCGCAGTGGCATTAAACCCTCACACCCCTGCTTCCACGGTGGAACACGTTCTCGATCTTGTGGACATGATTTTGGTCATGACTGTCAATCCTGGTTTCGGTGGCCAAAGTTACATCGCCACAATGGAGCCAAAGATTCGCCAAGTGCGTTCCATGATTAATGAGCGTGGACTTGCAGACTCTGTGCATCTAGAAGTGGACGGCGGAATTTCGCCACAGACAATTGCAGGTGCGGCGTCAGCTGGTGCAAATGTCTTGATTGCAGGAAGTGCGTTGTACCGCGACCCCAAAGGTTTGACT
This sequence comes from Ilumatobacteraceae bacterium, assembly GCA_032121425.1. Taxonomy (GTDB): domain Bacteria; phylum Actinomycetota; class Acidimicrobiia; order Acidimicrobiales; family Ilumatobacteraceae; genus UBA2093. The sequence goes on from JAUMDU010000159.1 coordinate 1,575, forward strand.
CATGCAGTTACTCAATTACGACAGATTGCTACCGAATCTTTCGCTGGCTAAAAAGTTCTAGGTAGCCATTCCTCGCCGGAACCACACCAGACCAAAAAGAGCCAGTACGACTAACAACGGTGGCAACACAACGGCTAACGCAAGCCGCAATGGTTGATCAAAAAATTGACTAAACAACCCAGCTTCGATGTCGCGTCCTTCAAGAGTAAAAGTACGTGCTGGTTGTTCAAACTCTGGGCATTGTGTATTTGATCCAGCAATTTCTGCACCACCAAATAGTTCTGCGGAGTCACGAATGCTCGATGACAAACGAGAAGAGACAGGGTCTGGTGCTACCCCAACCAAATACGAGTCACCCACCGAGAGGAACTTTGCGTCAGATCCATAACGCACCTGCACCGTTGTGCCCTCTTGATACCCCTCTAAGGAACCTGCACGAATTTGCAGCACAGAAAAAACTGCACTCACAGGATCGGTACTGATGATTTCCCCGACAAAAACAGCCAGTGCCTGGGGCGGTAAGGCACAGCCCTGGGGCACAGTGGTGACTGCCGAGGGCAGTGTTGTTGTTGTACTTGAAGAAGTTGTGGGTAATGGCGGCACAGTTGGTGGCGCAGGGGTGCGTATGGTCTGTGTGTCTTGGCGAGCGGTCACCGAAGGCGCCCACACTGCCAACGCCCATACAGTTCCGAGAAGAAAAACAAAGAACTGCCGACGCACCTGCTCCACGCTAGTCATTGCCACGTTGTCTCTGTCGGCAGTACCACGCAATACTGCAACTATGGGATTTAACCCGACGCGAAAGCGCATTGCACGAAATAGTGACATCTGGTTTGTGGTCTCGGCTGTTGTTGTTGCTTTTGCGCTTGTGGGTTGGGCATTCTTCGGTTAAGCGCCATGTCAAAAGATCTGTGGGATGGCGAACTGTACGGAGCTATTGAGACGCGCCGCGTGCAGCCCTACGAAGCGCTCAAGGCGTATATCTGTCCGGGGTGCAACCAAGAAATCCCTTCCGGAACAGGACACCTTGTTGCCGTCCCCCAAGATGCGCCAGACTTTCGC
>JAUMDU010000160.1:0-4599 GCA_032121425.1 Ilumatobacteraceae bacterium
ACAAAAGCTGCCATGGGAATTGACAAAGTGGAGCGGGTCTCCACCACCTTTGAGCAAGTGACCGCACAGGACATCAATGCCGACAATGCTCCGCTTCGTGATGTGCGGCAATTAGACCCGGTGCAGATGCGCGAGCGATTCGCACTCGATGAAGGCCGTTCTTCTTTTTATCGCGTTACAGATCTCGACGTTGATCGGTATTCCATTGACGGCCGCATGCAGCAAGTTTTGGTCGCTGCACGTGAATTGAATACAGACGGAATTCCCAACCGTACGTGGGTATCACGTCACCTCATCTACACACATGGTTGTGGTGTTATTGCTGCACCAGCAAGTGTTGTCACCGACGACGGCCGTCCTTCCTATATTGATCTTCAAGTCACTCGTCCTGAAATTTATTTCGGCGATGGACTCAGCGGTTATGCAGTTGTCAATACTTCACAGAACGAACAAGCATGTCCTGGTGTTGCATCCTCAACGTATGGAGCCAATGGTGGAATTCAGGTCGATGGTTTCATGCGTCGAGTTGCGCTAGCAATCAATTTTGGCGAGTTCAACTTGTTTGGCTCAAATCTGATTACCTCGGAATCAGAAATCATGTTGGTGCGAGATGTACGTGACCGAGTGAAGAAAATTGCTCCATTCTTGCATTTTGATGCTGATCCATATCCAGTAGTTGTGAATGGTGAGGTGAAGTGGATTATTGATGCCTTTACGACATCTAATCGATACCCCTATGCAGAGACGGCCAATGTTTCACAAATCAATAGTGAAAGTGGCCTAAATCATTCGTTCAACTATGTGCGTAACAGCGTGAAGGCTGTTGTTGATGCCTACACCGGCGAAGCCACTTTCTATCTGGTAGATCCCAAAGACCCGATTGCACAGATGTGGAAATCAGCATTTCCCAAATTGTTCACTGATAAATCAGAAGTGCCTGCCGAATTAGCAGCACACTTCCGTTATCCAGAAGATCTCTTCCGAGTGCAAACAAATCTCTTTGGTCGTTACCAGTTCGATGACGCCACATTGTTCTTTAATCGCGATGCGGCATGGACCGTTTCTCAAGCTCCGATTGAAGAGCCCGAGGGCGCTACGCCGATTGCAGAAAATCCTGGCGCCACACAAGCTCCTACTGCGGTTGATTCGATTGATTCAAACGAATCAATCATTCGTCGCTTTAGTCCTTATTACACAATTTTTCATACGCCAGGACAGGTGTCTGGCGTAGGACAGTTCTCCATGTTGCGCCCATTTGCGCCGTTCTCGGCCGATGACAGCCGTAAGGAATTGCGGTCGATAATGGTGGTGTCGAGCGACCCAGAAAACTACGGAAAGATGACCGTCTACGAGGTGCAGTCGCCACTGCCGCCTGGACCGGCAACAGTTGCTGCAGAGTTTGAAAGCGATGCGGTCATTGCACAAATAATTACGCCATTGGACTTACGTGGCTCGCGCGTGAAGTACGGCGACTTGCAGGTTGTTCCGATTGGGCGTGGGTTGATGTATATCCGTCCATTGTTCGTACTCCCAGATAGTGCCGATTCAAAGCAAATCTTCGTGCGCAAAATTCTTGCTTCCTACGATGGTCGTTCGGTTATCGGTGACAGCATCACAGATGTAGTGACTCAATTGTTTCCTGGATTCAATGTCAATTTGGGTGATCGCGTAGGTGGAAACAAAACTCCTGGCGCAACCACAACCACAATTCCAGGATCACCGGCGACAACAGTGCCCGCAGGCGGTTCTACGTTGACGCCAGCACAGTTGTTGCAACAAGCCGAACGACTCTTCATTGAGGCAGACGCAGCGTTAGCGAAGACACCGCCAGATTTTGCAACGTACCAAACGAAGTTGGCGCAAGCTCGGGCACTTGTGCAACAAGCACTGCGTGCTGTGCGCTAACTAGACAGCGCGCTGTAACAATTGATTCGCCAAGGCTGCAAGGTCTTGACGGAAGGTGATCTCGTATCGAGCCTGTTCTTGAGCAAGTTTGATCTGTGCTGAACGCAGTGCATCGATGACTTCAACGACTTGAGAATCGTCAGCTCGCTTGGAAAGTTCTTCAATTTCATTGCCGACCTCGTGCAGTTGTCGAGAAAGTTCCGAACCCATCGATGAGATGCGAGTCTCTAACGCAGCAATGCGCTCACCAACTGCCCGAGACAATTCACGTTCTGTAGCTGTCAGGGAAGCCTGCTCGGAGACCTGATCACGCAGTGTGGTTACTTCTTGACGAAGTACCTCCAGTGCTTGCTGTGTTTTTTTGTTGCTGAGAAACATGAAGAAGGGATGTCCTGGGGTGTTGCGAGTTGCAGTTGCTCCTTGTACCGTAATACTCCTACTACGACGCGGGGTGGAGCAGCCCGGTAGCTCGTCGGGCTCATAACCCGAAGGTCGCAGGTTCAAATCCTGCCCCCGCCACCATATTCAAAGTCCCGGTTTCCTTTCTGGAAGCCGGGACTTTTGTTATGGGAGCCTGTGGGCGAGTTTTAACCCTCGCGCTCTAGCGAGATTGGGATGTCGGGAAGTGACACCCATGGCTGGCGATCAGCACACCACACTTCAACGCCTGGTTTTACGAGGGACTTGTCATTGAGAAGACCCGCCTTGATGGCGATGATTCCATCACGCTTCATCAGTTCTGAAAGCACAGGAGACCCACATGTGGGGCAGAAACGACGCTCCACATACACATCATCGTTGTTCTCGCCACGTTCTTGATAGGTATGCAGTTCGCCGTTAATAGTGAGTTGAGAACTATGGGCGATGATGTTGACAGAGAATGCACCACCACTTTGTCGTTGGCAATGTTCGCAGTGACACACCGCTGTTGCCAATGGGTCGCCTGCTAATTCAAATGTGACTGAGCCACACAAACAATGTCCTGATGTCATACCGAGACCTTACTGAGGCTTAGCAGGAGATTTCACTACTCAACGGTGCCTTTGAATAGGGTAAAACTTCACAAAAAATGCGAGCATTGAGCAATGAGCATTCGAGGCTCGGCATATGTCGCCGGAATCTATGAACACCCAGGACGTGACCTTCCTGCCCACACCATCTGGGATATTCACACTGAAGTAGCCATGGGTGCTTTGGCCGATGCGGGATTATCGATGGGTGATGTAGACGCACTGTTCTGTGATGGCACTGCTGGTTTTGGCGTTCTCACATTGTGTGATCACTTTGGCATCCGCCCTAAGTATGTAGACAGCACAGAGACCGGAGGCTCGTCGTATTTGGCGCACGTGGGTCATGCCGCTGCAGCCATTGCTGCAGGCAAATGCTCTGTTGCGCTCATCACCTTGGCAGGCAAACCTCGTACTGGCTCGCCACCTGTGAAGTGGGCACAGGGGCCAGAGAGCGGTTTTGAATCAGTGTGGGGGATGGCAGGGGCACCACATTCGTACGCACTTGCTGCACAACGTCACATGTATGAGTTTGGAACTACATCGGCACAGTTGGCAGAAATCAAAGTTGCAGCAAGTACCCATGCCCAGTACAACCCGAATGCATTTTTGAAAAATGTTGTGACAGTGGAAGAAGTGTTGAATTCACCCTTGGTCTCTGATCCACTTCATCGTCTTGATTGCTGTGTGGTGACAGATGGTGGAGGAGCATTGGTTGTGGTGTCGCCAGAGATTGCAAAAAAACTTGGCAAGACGCAGGCAAAAGTTCTTGGCCATGGTGAAGCAGTGAAACACACCAATAATGGCCGAATTGATCTGACTTATACAGGTGCAGTGTGGTCTGGGCCTTTGGCATTTGAAGAAGCTGGCGTCTCTGTGGCCGATATTGACTACGCATCGATCTATGACAGTTTCACTATCACGGTGTTACAGACAATTGAAGATCTTGGATTCTGTGAAAAAGGCAAAGGTGGAGAATTCGTGATGGATGGTGCACTCATCGCGCCGTTTGGTCGTTTACCGTTCAATACCGATGGCGGTGGATTGTCGAACAATCATCCATCGAATCGTGGCGGCATTACAAAAGTGATTGAAGCAGTACGACAACTGCGCGGTGAGGCACACCCTGCGGTGCAAGTGCCCGATTGCCAGATTGCTCTAGCCCATGGCACTGGCGGAAGTTTGGGAAGCCGACATGGCTCGGTCACATTGATATTGGGACAACACGACGCATGAATCAACTACCTACTCCTGCACCCGTTGTTACTTCCACCACACAAGCCTTTTGGGATGCAACTAGCGAAGGCCGCTTTATGTTGCAGCGCTGCGTTGCTTGTGATGCGGTGGCGTGGTTTCCTCGCAGTTATTGCTCAGAGTGTTTTTCTGCAGATTTCTCCACATTTGACTGCTCCGGCCATGGAACGGTCTATAGCTATACCGTGATTCGCAAGGTAGCAAACGCATATCAAGAAGCCACACCCTTTGTTGTTGCATATGTAGAACTCAATGAAGGCCCGCGTGTGATGACCAACATTGTGGACTGTGCTCCAGAAGATGTATCGGTAGGAATGCCCGTCACTATGGTGTTTCACGACACCGGTGCCGGCAATGCGTTGTATCGCTTTCGCCCAGCAGGCCAATAGCACTAGTTGATGTGGTTAGTCCTCGGGCCAGCGTTCTGCTCGGT
>JAUMDU010000161.1:0-1287 GCA_032121425.1 Ilumatobacteraceae bacterium
CTTGCCGCTGGATTACTAGGAGGCGGGTCACGCTTTCTAGGAGTGACGGAAGATTGCGCAATATTTCTCAATGCAGAACTGCAACGCGTGGGTGCTGAGGCTCGCACGAGCGAGCAGTGGGACGATGCCGCACGCGAGACCGTGAAATTGCAGCGCGAGAAAGGCAAGTTCGTTCCTGGTCTTGGACACCCTGTGCATAAGCAAGGCGACCCCCGCACGCCAGTGCTGATGGCATTGGCACGGGAGAACGGAACATTCGGACCGCACCTTGCATTGTTTGAAGCCATTGGCCGCGTCCATTCAGAAATTCTGGGTAAGACACTGCCGTTGAATGGGGCAGGGGTGTGTGGTGCGGTCTTGGCCGATCTCGATCTTCCACTTGGTGTCATGCGTGGGGTGGCCTTGTTGGCGCGATGTGCAGGATTGCTTGGCCACATCGTGGAAGAACAGACTCACCCCATCGGTATTGATGTCTATATGAACGTGGATCGCAACATCGACTATCAGCCCCCCAAGTAGGGCTCGCACCCCCCAAACCCAATCCCCATAGGGGTTTTATGGCATGTGTCGGCGGGCACAGGAAATCCACCCTTTGGTGTCCGCACATTGGTAATTTGTCCGCTAGTCGGGCAAAAGGCCCGTATGAACCTATTGGGGGTCATTCACATGGCAAATTCACTTGCACCCAGCGCATCACAGCGTTGGCATAAGTGGGTCGAGGAGCATCCAGTTGGCGGTCTTGCCGTCATTGGTCTCATTGCGACCCAACTCGGCACGTACTTCGGTTACGTGTTTCCAGCATTCGGGCTACCAACCTTGCCTTGGCCAATGTACAACGGTGCACTCGCACTGGGTATCAATGGTCCAAGTTGGGGTAGCTATTTTGATGCTGAATTCAACATCGTTGCAGAAAATGCCGGCTGGCTTTTCTTCTCCGGTCAGTCATTGCACTTCGTCAACGGAATCGTTTTTGCGATGCTCTTCGGAATTTTTGCACACAAGCAAATTCCAGTGAAGGGTCATGTCGCAAAGGGTCTGATCTATGGCGTAGTGATGACAATCATCAGCGCAGGACTTCTCGTTCCTTATGCATACGTTGCAGAACAGGGTTACGGATTGTTCTTGTTTGATGGACCTGACGGTTGGAAGCTTCCTGCAGGCATCTTGGTATGGCACCTCATTTATGGTGCATTCCTTGGATTGCTCTATCAGCCAAAAGACAGTAACTAACTAGTCACTTTCGACGAAAAAGGCCCGGCTCAAAGAGCCGGGCCTTTTTTAATTGTG
>JAUMDU010000161.1:1297-2631 GCA_032121425.1 Ilumatobacteraceae bacterium
GTGAACTTTTGTAGTTAGCTAAACAACCGGCGTGATGCAATCTCGCAGCCCTGTGAAAGTGCTGCCAATTTTGCAAAGGCCACATCGGGGTCAATGGTGGTGGTTCCCACGTGTACAGAGAATCCGCAATCCACACCACCAAGTAGTCGTTCTGGATCTACTACCTCTGCCCAACGCTCGAGACGTTGCGCCACAAGTTCAGGATGTTCGATGTAGTTCGACTGAGGTTCAATGACGCCGGGGCAAATGAACTTGTCATTAGGTACGCCAGATTCTTTCAGTGCATACCATTCGTGAGCATGGCGTGGGTTTGCGCCCTCAAACAACACGGTTTGTGGTTTTGCTTTCCACACGATGTCGATGATGTCATTGATGGGCACATCGTGATGGTGTGGGCCGGGGTAGTTGCCCCAACACAAATGCATACGCAATTGTTCGGCGGGAATATTGCGCACTGCATGGTTAAGTGCCTCTACATGCATGGAGATAGTTGCGCGGAATTCTTCTAGCGACATGTGTGCATATGCCGAATGTCGTCCCATGGCAAGATCTGGGCAATCGACTTGCACTACAGCGCCGGCTGCAGCAATTGCTTCGTATTCAAAGCGCATTGCTTCTGCAATAGCGAATACGTATTCCTCTTGAGTGGGGTAGTACTCGTTACCAAAAAACAGTGATACCACACCAGGTGATGCAGCACTGGTAAAAATCTGTTGATGTCCCGCTGCGCGTGCTGCTGCAGAAAGCTCAGTCATGTCTTTGACTGCTGCAGTGCGATCGATCACTTCAATCGGGCTTGTACATGCAGGTGCAGAACGCTTGCGTCGACCTGGGTTGCCTGCAACGGCTTCTGCACTGCGTGGGTAATCCACGAGATCTTCAAAGAAGTAGTTCTGAATGGATTCTCCCGCAAAGCCCGAAAGTCTGTCCTTCACATATGTGGCATATGAAGGCTTAGACATCTCGCCGTCGTTGATGATGGTGACACCTGCTGCCACTTGCTTGTTGACGATTTCGACAATTGCCGATGACACGCGATCTTCAAGAGCGTTTTTGTCCACGGGTATTCCATCGCCCATGGCCCACATCAATTGAATGAGATCATCGGGGCGAGGAAGGCTGCCGGTGTGTGTGCTGGGAATGAGATGCGATGTCATTGGGGTGCTCCGTCCATGTGGTGTCTTGGCATCTTATTGCTGACAGCCCAGTGGGCGGACAATTGACCGCAATGCGGTCACGCAGAACTATTCCATGCCTTTTCGCTGGCGTCCCAAGTTGCGTTGAATTTCACGCTGCACATCTCGTTCTGCAATTACTTGACGTTTGTCGCCTTT
>JAUMDU010000162.1:0-15732 GCA_032121425.1 Ilumatobacteraceae bacterium
CGAGTGGTAGAGCCAGGAACAACTACGCCATTGCCGTGGGACGGCGAATCAAGTGGAGAGTTGCAATGTGCGGGTCCGTGGATTGCATCCGACTATTACAACGACCCTCGTTCACGTGAGAGTTTCACAGATGATGGATGGTTGCGCACTGGTGACGTTGCAGTTGTCGATGCAAAAGGCCGGATTCGTTTGGTGGATCGCACGAAGGATCTCATCAAGTCCGGTGGTGAATGGATTTCATCGGTTGACGTAGAAAATGAATTGATGTCACATCCCAAGATTGCCGAAGCTGCGGTCATTGGCGTATTCCACCCCAAATGGAGCGAACGCCCCCTTGCCTGTGTTGTGGTGAAGCCTGGCGAAGAACTCTCGAAGCAGGAAGTGATCGCGCATCTTGAACCACGCCTTGCCAAGTGGCAACTTCCTGACGATGTGGTGTTCATCCCAGAAGTACCAAAGACTTCGGTGGGCAAGTTCTCCAAGAAAACATTGCGAGAACAATTCGAAAATTATGTGTTGCCTGACGCGTAGTTCATCACTCTGACGCGTCGGATACCTTTCGGCGAGGAAAGAACGCAATCACAAAACCCACTAGTGCAGCAAAAAGTATTTGCCATGCTGTTGTAGTCATCGTCGATGCCATTTGTGTGGCGACAACGTAGGTCGTTCCTTGGAATTCTTTGTCGACGAATCGCTGTGCAAGTGGTGGCAGGACAGAGCTGATCCCATATACCGCAAGCGCTGTGATGATGAGGGTGCAAGATGTAAGGACAAGTGAACGTCGACGAAGACCCAGCAAGACAGTAGAGAGCACAAACAATGCAACAGCAAAAAGTGCGCCGAAAGTTTTTAGACGTTCAAGACCGCTGATGGCATTTCGAATATCGGTGAGTGTTTTTTGGTCAACTATTTGCACTGCAGTTTCGGGTGCGTTGTCGGGTAGCAGTCCCGCGAGCCGAGGATCAATTTGCCGCAAATTCTGGAGAACTAGGTTCACCTCTGTGGTGATGTCGATGCGGGCTCCCATGGGGTCAATCAGTTCGTTGCCTAGTAATTGCTCGCGCACAATCTGATGCATTGATTGATTAGCTATTCTCCAAAATTTGTGAAAGCCATCTGATCCCACAATGAGGCGAGCTCCGCTGTTGAGCAATGCAACAATCTCATCTGGTAACGGTGTCTCTCCCACAACAGAAGTCACGATTGTGGATGCGATTTCATCTTGAACTTGTGCTTGATCAATCACAAGATCTGCAGTGCGGACGTATGTAGATGTATCGGTGGTGTGCGTCAAGGTCCATGACGCAAGAACCGACAACACAGCACACGCGCCGCCGAGCAAAGAGGCTGCGATTGCAAAAGAACGCCTAGAGCCCTTACGCACAAACAATCCCACTTTGATTCTTGACGGTATTGATGACCACAGTGTTGTCTACCTTAGGCAGTTCTTGTGGCCAGTAAGTCGGTTATGGGGGAGACCTACATCCTCATCTGGACACTTGGTAGGTGTATTTTCCACGAAATATTTATGGCGAGACGCCTGTCATCGGTCATACTTAATGCATGGCCCTATTCGGACACGTTCTCACAGCGATGATTACGCCTTTTGACGACAATGGTGCGCTCAACATCGATGAGGCAGTCCGGCTTGCTAAGTGGCTGGAGAATAACGGCAATGACGGTCTGGTGATATCTGGAACCACCGGAGAATCTTCCACATTGACCGACAATGAAAAACTGTCACTGTGGGAAGCAGTCATCAAAGCAGTCTCTATCCCGGTGATTGCGGGTTCTGGATCTAACGACACAGCACACTCTGTGCACCTCACCCGTGAAGTTTCAAAAATGGGTGCGGCAGGAATTTTGGCTGTTGGCCCTTATTACAACCGTCCACCACAAAGCGGCATCGTTGGGCACATCACCGCAATGGCTGGGGCAACTACGTTGCCGGTTGTTGTCTATGACATCCCTGTGCGTACTGGTCGAAAAATTTCTACTCAGTCCTTGATTGCCCTTGCCAACAATGTTCCCAACATCAAGGCACTCAAAGACGCAGCGGGCGCACCTGCAGATACTGCCAATGTCATGGCTCATGTGCCTTCAGACTTTGAGTTGTACTCAGGTGACGATGGTTTGACGTTGGCGTTTCTTGCATACGGAGCCACCGGTGTTATCGGTGTGGCGACTCATTGGTCTGGTCCGGAACATCAGCAAATGATTCGCGCGTTCCATGAAGGTGACGTCAAGCGCGCACGAAAGATCAACGATGTGTTGTTGGAGAGTTATGCATTTGAAACCGGTGATGAGAATCCCAACCCCATTCCTTCAAAAGTGATGATGCAACAACTGGGATTCAATGTGGGGCAATGTCGCCTGCCTATGGGGCCTCCACCAGCTGGTCTTGACGAGCGTGCACGACAAGTGTTGAAGAATCTCGAACAAGCTCGCGCTTCGCTGTAATACTCGCCTCATGACTTCTTCTGTTCGCATTTACTTTCTTGGTGGTTTGGGCGATATCGGCCGTAACTGCATGGTGGTGGAACAAGACAACAAATTGCTGCTCATCGACTGTGGGTTGATGTTCCCCGATTCCGACATGCACGGTATCGATTTGATTCTTCCTGATTTCACATTTCTGCGTGAGCACAAAGATCGCGTAGTGGGTTGTGTGGCAACACATGGTCATGAAGATCATGTGGGTGGCTTGCAGTTCTTGCTGCGCGAACTTGAATTTCCCATTTACGGTTCTGCAGTAACCCTTGGTCTTGCACGCAACCGCATTGAAGAAGCGGGCTTGTTGAGCAAGACCCAACTGGTTTCGGTGAGCGATGGTGAGCGCATCAATATCGGGCCTTTTGATGTGGAGTTTTTGCCCGTCACTCACTCAGTTCCACACGCACACGCCATCATCTTGCACACGCCTCAAGGAGTCATTGTTCACTCAGGTGATTTCAAACTTGATCTCACCCCAGTTGATGATCGCCGTACAGACCTGGCACGTTTGGGTGAGTTAGCTAAAACCTCTGGCATTCGTTTGTTGATGTGTGACTCCACAAATGCCGAGGAACACGGACACGCACCGAGCGAGAAGTCGGTGGGTTCTGTGTTGCATCAATTGTTTCACGAACACCGAGATCGTCGTATTGTGACTGCAAGTTTTGCAAGCCACATTCACAGAGTGCAGCAAATTATTGAAGCGGCCATGGATAGTGGACGCAAAGTTGCTCTCATGGGTCGATCAATGCAGAAAAACATCAAGCTGGCTATTGACTTAAAACTGATTGATGTGCCCGCAAGTGTTTTCATTGACGTAGAGCAAATTCATGAGTATGCACCTGCAGATGTGTGTGTCATCTCCACGGGCTCACAAGGTGAACCAATGTCGGCATTGTCGTTGATGTCGCGTGGTGAGAGTAAGTGGATGAAAGTGGGCCCAGAAGACACTGTTATCTTGTCGAGCCATGCCATTCCTGGTAACGAAGGAAATGTCAATCGTGTCATCGACGGCTTGGTGCGTGCAGGCGCAAAAGTGGTACACAGCGGAATCGCCGATGTGCACGCCACAGGACACGCTCAAGCCGATGAATTAAAGACGTATCACTCCATTGCTCGACCAGAGTGGTTCGTTCCGGTGCACGGCGAATATCGCCACCTTCGTGCGCACGCAGATTTAGCCATCGTGATGGGGGCAGATCCACAGCGTGTTGTGCAAGTGGCCGATGGCGATGTAGTGGAACTCAATGACTCCGGCCTTTCTGTTGTGGACCAAGTGCCATCGAATTATCTGTTTGTCGATGGAATCGTCGGAGACGTAGGACAAGGTGTGTTGCGTGATCGTCGAGTGTTGGCCGAAGAAGGCGTTGTGGTGGTCGTGGCCACTGTTGACTCCCAATCCCATCGAGTGATTACTGGCCCAGAGATCATCACTAGGGGCTGGGTGTATGCACCCGAAGCTGATGACTTGCTAGATGAAGGTGAGTCAGTGATTGAAAAAGCACTTGTTTCTGCACTCGACAACGGCACTACCGATATTGATGGACTTGAACGAGCTGTGCGTCGCGCTGCAGGAAAATTTGTGAATGACAGGACGAAGCGTCGACCGATGATTGTTCCTGTTGTCATGATGACCTAGATAAGCAAGATTCTTGCTCTTTTTTACGGTCATGCCCAGTAAAACTCAGTAAATACGGGGGTATCCCGAACCCGACCGCACCCCACGAGTACTTTTTGTGTCATGTCTGGCAAAAATTCTCGTTCGTCTTCTGGGGGCTCTAAGGGGTCTGGCCGGGGGAATGTGAAGACTCCGCCAAAGGGAAATCGTCGGCCGGGATCCAAGTCCAACGACAAAGAGCCGGGTTCGGGAGCACGAGAAGTAGTGCGCGGCCGCGAAGTGGAGTTCTGGGGTATTGCCCTGATCAGTACGGGCATCGTATTGGTGTTGTCAATGTATGTGAAAATGGCTGGCCCATTGGGCGAAGCGATTGACACAGTATTTGGATGGCTTTTGGGGTTGGGCCGATTTGCTCTTCCAATTGTTATTGCAGGAATTGGCGTTGCAATGGTGCGCCGCCGCAGTATTGAACATCGATTGCGTTTAGGCATTGGCTGGTCCATTGTGGTCATTGCAATTCTTGGTCTTTTGCATGTGATCAATGGTGCTGATTCGATCGTGGCCGATGTAGATGCGATGTCGAATGCGGGTGGTTGGCTGGGCGCAATTTTGGGTGAACCATTGCGTTCCACATTGAGTTGGGCGGGTGCACTCGTGGTGTTGTCGGCCATTGGTTTGGCGGGAGCAATGTTGGTGACTGATACCACGGTTCCTGAATTGATTCAGATTGTGCGCAAGTGGTCGGGGTCACTAGGCGATGCGGCATCAAGTGCAGCTCGAACTGCGACATCAACTCGGGAGAAGTCCAGCAACTATGACGATCTTGTAGATGTGCCAGGGGAGCCCAACACTGAGAGTACAAAGCCTTCTATTTACGACGCAGATCACGATGACGATTTAGTTCCACGCAAGCAAAAGACAACACGTCCAGGGAAAAAGACACCCCCTGCACCACAGACTCCTGAATTTGCCGGGAAGAAAGCCGTAGAAAGTGTCGAGGAAGAACTTGCCACTGCCGTTGTTGCTCGCGCACCAGGTACTTGGGTATTGCCACCGAACAATTTGTTGAGTCAAACCGAAGTCTTCCAAGTAGATAAAGCGCGTGTCGCAGAACGAGGACGGCTCTTAGAGGAATCACTTGCATCACACGGTGTTGAAACTCGTCTTGTGGGTATGACAGTAGGCCCCACAGTGACACGCTTCGAGTTGGAGCTGGGTTCAGGAGTCAAGGTTGCCAAGGTGACAAGTTTGAATCGCGACATTGCCTATGCAATGGCTGCCACTGATGTGCGTATCTTGGCGCCCATTCCTGGAAAATCTGCAGTCGGTGTGGAAGTGCCGAATGAAACACGCCAACTTGTCTCTTTGGGTGACTTGATGGGAAGTGCCGAAGCACGTGCCGCTACTCATCCACTTGATGTTGCGGTGGGTAAAGACATCGCTGGTCGTGCAGTGTTTGTGAATCTTGCAGCAACACCACACATGTTGATTGCAGGTGCAACTGGTGCAGGTAAATCAAGTGGTATCAACTCAATTTTGACATCGTTGCTCATGCGCTCTACACCCGATGATGTGCGCTTGATTCTGATTGACCCAAAGCAAGTAGAAATGGGCCAGTATGCGCGCTTGCCTCATTTGCTCACTGCACCAGTGACGAATCCGAAAAAAGCAGCAAATGCCTTGGGTTGGGCTGTGAAGGAAATGGAACGACGCTACGACCTGCTCGTTGAAGTGGGTTTCCGTGATATCGGTGGCTACAACGCCGCATTCGATAAAGGTGAAGTGAATGACCCGGATGCTCCCGAGGGCACAAAGATGTATGAACGTTTGCCATTCATTGTTGTAGTGGTTGACGAATTAAATGACTTGATGATGGTGGCAGCACGCGATGTTGAAGAGTGCATTACACGCATTGCTCAAAAAGCACGTGCTGTGGGTATTCACTTGATTGTGGCAACACAGCGTCCTAGCGTGAATGTGATCACTGGTGTGATTAAGGCCAACATTCCTGCACGTATGGCATTTGCTGTGAGCAGCTTGACCGACTCGCGCGTCATCTTGGATCAACCAGGTGCAGAAAAACTGGTGGGCAAGGGCGACATGTTGTTGATGCCTGGCAACACCAATGTGCCGCAGCGTATTCAAGGTTCATGGGTAGATGAAGAAGAGGTACGCAAAGTAGTTGCGCACTGGCGTCGCCAATCTCCCGAGGTGGTCTATGTCTCTGGAATCGAAGGCGAAGAGCAATCATCTGGCGGTTCTGTGGGCACATTTGGTGGGGGCAATTCCCAAGACGATGATTTGATTCGTGCCGCCATGGAAGTAGTGGTGCGCTCTGGTGTGGGGTCTACCTCTTTATTGCAGCGCAAACTCAAAGTGGGGTTTGCCCGTGCGGGTCGCATCATGGACGAACTTGAAGAACGCGGAATTGTGGGCCCCAGTGAGGGCTCTAAGGCTCGCGCCGTGCTAATCAGTGTGGAGGAACTCGAAGCACAGGGGGGCTGACATGTCCGCATCACAACTCACAGAAATTTGTTCGGGATTGAAATTTCCCGAAGGACCCGTGGCCATGGCTGATGGTTCGGTCATCGTGACAGAAATGTTCGGTGGTTGTCTCACGCGCATTGCACCAGATGGGACAAAGTCCCAGGTGGCAAAGATTGATGGGTTGCCGAATGGCCTTGCACTTGGTCCCGACGGAGATCTCTACCTGTGTAACAACGGAGGAGCATTCACACCACTTGATGTTGATGGAATGATGTATCCCGGCGAATTCAATCCAGATCTCTACATCGGTGGACGCATACAAAAGGTGAACATTGCAACGGGCACTGTGACCGACTTGTATACGCAGTGCAATGGACTGCCTTTGCGTGCACCGAACGACATTGTCTTTGATGCCCATGGTGGATTCTGGTTTACCGACCACGGCTTGCGTCATGGCCGCACAGCCGATCGCACAGGTATTTATTACGCACGTGCAG
Organism: Ilumatobacteraceae bacterium; assembly: GCA_032121425.1. Lineage (GTDB taxonomy): Bacteria > Actinomycetota > Acidimicrobiia > Acidimicrobiales > Ilumatobacteraceae > UBA2093. The sequence continues at coordinate 7,096 of JAUMDU010000162.1, forward strand.
ATGGTTCATTTATTGAAGAGGTGGTGTTCCCAGTAGACGCTCCCAATGGCATTGGATTGTCACCATCGGGTGATCGTTTGTATTGGGCAGAGACCCATACGGGTCGTGTCTATCAACGCCCTGTCACAGCGCCAGGCAAAGTTGCCCCTATCGGAATGGATCTCACGGCGGTTTTGTGTGGATTGCCGGGCTATCAACTTCTCGATTCTTTAGCCGTGGATGGTGATGGAAACGTGTGTGTGGCCACTTTGGTAAATGGGGGAATCACCGTGATTAACCCTGATGGGGAAATAGTGCTGTTTGTGGAGGTGGATGATCGCATCACCACCAACATCTGTTTTGGTGGGCCCAATTATCAAACGGCTTACATCACAGCCTCCAGCACTGGGCGTCTTTTGGCGATGGATTGGCCATTTAAGGGTCTCAAACTGCACTGCCACTAGGCTTCAATGAATGGGGCAGCGGTTCTACATAGAAACTTTGGGTTGCCCGAAGAACCAAGTCGATTCTGAAAAAATCGTCGGAACTCTTCTTGCCGACGGTCTAAGCCCTACCGATGACCCCTCGCGTGCCGATGTCATTGTGGTCAATACATGTGCCTTTATTGAAGATGCACGTAAAGAGAGCATTGACACCATGCTTGCCTTGGATGATCAGCGAAAGAAATCATCGCGCCTTGTGGTGACTGGTTGTATGGCTGAGCGCTACGGCCAAGAGCTCGCCGATGCGCTTCCCGAAGCAGATCAAATTGCAGGATTCGGTGTGCCCATTCAATTGGGTCGCAAACCCATCTCGGTCACGAGTGAAGTACCCAAGTTCGACCTCTTAAATCTTCCGCGCCCGAAATCTTCAATGCCGTGGGCATATGTGAAAATTGCAGAAGGTTGTGACCGCAACTGTGGTTTTTGCGCCATCCCTGCGTTTCGTGGGCCGCAACGCAGTCGTGATGTTGCATCCATTCTCAATGAGGTGGAGCAAACAGAGGCGCGTGAGATTGTGTTGGTTGCACAAGATCTTGCAAGTTATGGAAAAGATCGACCCGAAGAACTAGGCGCTGGTTCCATTGTGGAACTCGTCCGTGAAGTGTCGCTCATGGTGGATTGGGTACGACTGTTGTACCTGTACCCCAGCGATCTCTCTGATGACTTAATTGAAGCCATGTTGGAAACTGGTGTTCCGTATTTTGATTTGTCACTACAGCATGTGAGCAAAGCCCATTTGCGGCGTATGCGACGTTGGGGAGATAAAGAACGTTTCCTCGAACGCATTGAGCGCATTCGCACAATGGCACCTGAGGCCACTTTCCGCAGCAACTTCATTGTGGGGTACCCCGGCGAAACTGAAGAAGATCACGATCAATTGCTTGAGTTTGTGCAAGAAGCACAACTTGATTGGTGTGGGTTCTTTAGCTTCAGTCCAGAAGAAGGAACGCACGCTCTCACTTTGCCCGATCATGTTGAAGAGTCATTAATGAATGAGCGCCTTGCTGAATTGCGCGAACTTCAAGACGCCATCACTTCAAGCAAGAGAGATGAATTGCTCGACCAAAAAATCACTGTCTTGGTAGATGAACCAGGTGTTGCACGTTCGTTCCGTGAAGCTCCCGAAATTGACGGCGTAGTGCAGGTTCCTGAGTCACTTGAAGTTGGCCAGTTTTATGAGGTCACCATTGAACAAGTCTTTGGCCCTGATGTCATCGCATCTCATGAGCCAGTAACACAACTCAATGGAGTGCGTTGTGGCCGTTGACGAAACCGCAATTGTGACGTGGGCCAATATGGTGACCGTCACGCGAGTGTTGGCGTCTCCATTTCTTTTCGCAATGATTCCCGGTGACGGGGCAGGCTCATGGGCAGCAGTTGTGGTGTGGATTGTGTTGTGTAGCAGTGATGGTTTTGATGGCTACCTTGCTCGACGCCATGGAATCACTCGAAGCGGAGCATTCCTTGACCCATTAGCAGACAAGATTCTTGTCTTGGGTGCGATGTTCACTTTGGTGAGTCGTGATGTGTTGTGGATCTTGCCTGTTGTCATCATTGCTGCCCGCGAAATTATTGTCAGCCTGTACCGAGTCTTTGTGGGATCAAAGGGTGTGTCAATGCCCGCAAGCAAGTTGGCAAAAGTAAAAACAGTGAGCCAACAATTGGCAGTGGGCTTTGCTCTGGCCCCATTAGCCATCTCTGATGCACAGTGGACCTACATTTCCTTTCTTTGGATTGCAGTAGTGCTTACCTTGCTAAGTGCGGCTCAATATGCATGGCAGGCAGTGAAACGATGACAGCAAGTTCTTTTGCTGAATTGACCGAAGCCGACAGGGCGGCAATTCAGAAAAAGACACTTCGCATTCTCACCATGGGTCAAATCATTGGTGCTGCGGCTCTTGCTGCGGCTGTCACGGTGGGTGCATTTGTGGTGCAAGACATTCTCGGAAGTGACACCTCTTGGGGTGGTATTGCGACAGCAACCGTCACCACCGGAACAGCAGTGATGGCACAAGTGCTCTCTCGATTGATGATCCGAAAAGGTCGCAGGCCAGGTCTGCAATTGGGCTATTCGCTTGCTGCATTGGGTGCAGTGATTGCTGCGTCGGGCGCAGAGATGAAGAGTCTTCCGATATTTCTTGTCGGGCTTTTTCTCTTTGGAAATGGACAAGCGTCAAATTTGCTCGCACGTTATGCGGCTACTGATCTTGCTCGTCCCGAAGAACGTGCGCGATCTATGAGTCGCATTGTTTTTTCTTCCACGTTTGGCGCAGTGTTTGGTCCGTTACTTATTGCTCCCGCACAGTCTGTGGGCCAAGACGTGTTTGGTCTGGAGAAATACACAGGTCCATGGTTGTTCTCTGCAATTGTGTTGTTCTTTGCATTTCTGAATACGGCATTGCGTTTGCGTCCAGACCCACTTGTTGTTGCGGGTGGCATACAACCCAAAGCAGATGGAAAATTGCCAAGTATTTCTGAGGCACTCGCAATTGTGTTGTCCACGGAACGTGGTCGACTCGCCCTCGCATCAATGGTGATTTCCCAAGTGACGATGGTGGCTGTCATGACAATGACACCCGTGCATATGAAACTGCATGGTCATGAAACGATGAGCCAATATGTGGTCTCTCTGCATATTGCAGGAATGTTTGCGTTCAGTCCGTTAGTGGGACGTTATGTCGATAGAAAGGGCACGTTGCCAGCGGTGTTGTTGGGTGCGGGAATTCTTGTGGTATCCACGGTGATGTCAGCACTCAGTGGGGAAGCAGCAGTCATGTTGTTTCCTGCGTTGTGGCTACTTGGTGTGGGATGGAACTTCGGGCTCATTGGTGGATCAGCGATGTTGATTGAATCAGTCGAGGAAACCAAGCGTGTCACTGTGCAGGGCTCTGCAGATTTGATGATGAGTTTTTGTGGCGGAATGGCAGGGTTGTCTTCGGGGTTCATTCGCAAAGCAGTGGGATATCACATGTTGTCCAATGCGGCCACTATTGCGGGGGGCTTATTGCTAGTAGGTGCCTTCTATGCGTGGCGCCGTTGGCAATACCAGTCGGTGCTTGCATGAGGTGCAACGTGGTAGCAGTGGGCACCGAGTTGCTCTTGGGGCAAATTGTCGACACAAACTCTTCCTATATTGGTGAACAACTCGCCGCCATTGGTGTTGCATCGCATTTGCAGCTAAAAGTGGGTGACAACTTGGAGCGCATCGTTGATGCGTGCTCCACAGCACTGCAAGAGGCCGACGCAATCATTATGTGCGGTGGGCTAGGGCCAACCCATGATGATCTCACCCGCGAAGCGATTGCTTCCTTGATGGGAGTAGATCTTGTGCACGACGGCGAGATCGCTCGAGTAATTGAAGAAATGTTTGCGAAGCGACAACGACGTATGGCTGCCAACAATCTTCGCCAGGCACTTGTGCCTGTGGGTGCACGCGTTATTCCTCAAACACGAGGCACTGCACCTGGGTTGATCTGTCCGGTGGGAGACAAGGTGATTTATGCAGTTCCTGGTGTGCCTCATGAAATGCATGACATGTTGGCGCGCGCCATTCTTCCCGACTTGCTACAACGCAGTGGATCGCAATCGGTAATTGCATCGCGGGTGTTGCGCACATGGGGAGAATCTGAATCGGCTCTCAACGAACGGCTGGACACCGTGATTAGCGAACTTGATGGCGTAGGCAATCCCACTTTGGCTTTTCTAGCCAGTGGGTGGGAAGGAATCAAAGTTCGACTCACTGCAAAATCTGATACTGCTGAATCGGCCCATCAATTGCTTGATACATGGGAACAGCGAGTACGCCGCGAGATTAACGACATCGTGTTTGGAGTAGGCACAGACACCATGGAGTCTGTTGTGCTCGATCTTCTTCGTACTCATGGCTGGACGTTGGGCGTGGCTGAATCTGTGACGGGTGGTCTTATTGGTGGGCGCTTAACCAACGTGGCCGGATCATCTGAAGTGTTTCGTGGTGGAGTCATTTCCTATGCAAGTGACATCAAGTTCGATGTGTTGGGCGTTGATCGAGGTCCGGTGGTATCAGAAGCGGCAGCACTGCAGATGGCACAAGGTGCACGTCGCGTTCTTGGGGCTGACGTGGGGCTTGCGGTCACTGGAGTGGCGGGCCCAGATGTTCAAGATGGACAACCAGTGGGAACATTGTGTGTGGGGATAGCGCTTCCTGATGGAACATCGTTCGCCACTACCTCGATGCTCCCAGGACTGCGTGACCAAATGCGGCAGTTCTCGGTGATCACAGCACTGGACTTTCTACGTCGTCATTTGCTGACTCTATGAGGCAATGCTGCCTCAGTTTCTCGTGGTGATAAGAGTGAATCGGTAGGCTTGTCGTCACTAGCCCCCGTAGCTCAGCTGGATAGAGCATCGGACTTCTAATCCGCAGGTCGCATGTTCGAATCATGCCGGGGGCGCCAGTTGCTAGTGCCTTCAAGGCCTTCGGATTGCCCGCGGAACCAATGAGGGACTCGGCTAAACGCCTGGTCTATATGACCATGGTCACTGGGGTCTGGATTCGGTGTTACGGTCTCATCAGTAGTCGTTTCTGATTGGCAGAGATGACTCAGAACCTGTAGGGGGAATAAGAGATGGAAGAGGTAAAGGGAGTCCTTACGGACCCGGATCTCAACAACTTGGTATACAACGCACTGTCATTCGGCACAGCCGTAATGCTTGGTGCATTCGTATATTTCTTGACACAAATTAAAAGCGTCGCCAAGCAGTACCAAAATGGTGTTGCTGTATCAGCAGTAGTTGTCGGTATTGCCGGCTATCACTACTTCCGTATGTGGAGCGACTGGGGCAATGGAACTGTTAATGAGGGGTACCGCTATGCGGACTGGCTCATCACGGTGCCATTGTTGGTTATTGAATTGCTGATCGTTCTTGGAGTGTCATCTGAGCGCCGCAAGAAACTGATGTTCACATTGGTTCCTGCAACGGTGTTGATGATTGGTCTTGGATATCCAGGCGAGACTTCATCAGTTGACAGCACAAAGTGGACCTTCTGGGTGCTTTCAATGCTGCCATTCATCTACATTTTGGTGACACTTGCCGGCGAATTGAAGGCAGCGGGCACCCGCGAAACAGGCACCGTAAGCAAGGCAATCAAAAATGCCACCACGATTTTGTTGGTGACATGGTTGGTATACCCAATTGCGTACCTGTTCCCAGTGATTTTCGAGCCCACCAATGAGGGTGCAGAAACTGCACGTCAACTTGGCTACACCATTGCCGACATCACCGCTAAGGGCTTGTTCGGTTTAATGATCTTGAACATTGCAAAAGCACGTTCAGGCGACTCGCACTAGTACACAAATAACTATTTTCGAAGGGGTTGGGTGCAACTATGGTTGTTCCCAACCCCTTCTTTTTTTAAGGAGTAGGTTGCATACGTGAAACCAAAAACAATTCTTCAAGCCTCGATTCTGATATCAGCTGCTGCCAGTTTGGCCTTGAGTATCTCGCTGTACTTTGCAGGAAATGATGAGAGCGACAAACTCAATGGCATCTATGTCGGAGTCTGGGTGCCATCAATTTTGGCCCTTGGTGCATTCATCCTTGTGGGACAAAGGAGCAAGTAAATGTCAGATACCGTCCTCTTTTCATTCGGAGCAGTCATTTTTCTGATTGTCTTCACTGGCGCCACTTTGTATGGAATGGCATCCCTCAAAGAATTTCAAGATCGCAATCTGTAATCCGGAAGTATCTGGCTCGTTATGGTGCCTCTGGGCGCCTCTAGAGGGGTTCAATCGTGGGTTTTAGCCCTCAAGCCCTTACAATTACAGGGTGATTTTCAAGAAAGATGACATAGTCATCTACCCCCAACACGGTGCATGCAAAGTGAAGGGAATCAAGAAACAGGACTTTTTCGGAAAGAAAGAGGAGTACCTCATTCTTGAAACCATCATCAATGAGATGACACTTCGTGTCCCTGTGGCAAAACTCGATGAAGTAGGTGTGCGCCCACCAGTGTCACCAGATGAACTCGAAGACCTTGTTGCTGTTCTTTCTAAGGCAGACCCTCGTGTTCCTTCTAACTGGTCACGGCGATTCAAGAACCACCAAGAAAAACTCAAGAGTGGCGATGTGTACCAAGTTGCCGAAGTAGTGCGTAACTTAGCCGCCCGTAATCGCGATGCATCATTGTCTGCTGCAGAACGCACCATGTATGAGCGCGCTCGCACCAACCTTATTTCTGAAATTCAGCCAGCTCTCAAGGTGACGAAAGAAGAAGCAGAAGAGTTTCTCAACAAGGCGCTTGAAAAAGGCGTGCTGAAGCCTGTGAAGGCAGCGAAGAAAAAAGTGGAGGCCCCCAAGGCTGACACTGCCGACGACGACGTCGACGCCGATCTCGACGACGAGTAGGAATCACAAATGACCCGCGTGGGTTTTTGCGGACTCGGCGTCATGGGTTTTCCTATGGCTGGTCACCTGGCTGAAGCAGGGCATCACGTATCGGTCTATAACCGCACCGCCTCTCGCGCTCTTGAATGGGTAGCAGCCAATGGCCATCAGGCGTTTCCCAGCCCTGCTGAAGTTGCTAGAGAAAGCGATGTAGTTTTCCTTTGCGTAGGCAACGATGACGATGTGCGCCAAGTCATGCTGGGCGAGAATGGGATTCTCGATGGAGCTCACAAAGGTCTCATCGTTGTTGATCACACCACAACGTCGGCAACTCTTGCGCGCGATATGTACGAAAGTTGCGCCGCGCACGAAGTGGTATTCCTAGACGCACCGGTGTCAGGCGGTCAAGCAGGTGCACAGAATAAAGCACTGACTGTGATGTGTGGGTCCGTTTCTGTGGATGAATTCAACGCGGTTGCCCCAATCATCTCGGCCTACTCGCGCTCGTGTGTTCGACTAGGAGGTATCGGTTCTGGTCAACTCACCAAAATGGTGAACCAAGTTTGTATTGCCGGTCTTGTGCAGGCGTTGTCTGAAGGTTTGGCATTTGCAGAACACGCTGGGCTAGATACTCACGCTGTGATTGACGTTATTTCACAAGGTGCCGCACAAAGCTGGCAAATGCAAAATCGCGGCCACACCATGGTGGATGGCCAGTTTGATTTTGGTTTTGCCGTTGAGTGGATGGTGAAAGACCTCAAGTATGTTGTGGATGAAGCTTGCAGAAATGGTGCCACGATCCCGGTTACTCAAGCAGTTCTTGGGTTCTATGAAGAACTTGTACAAGGCGGCGATGCCCGCAAAGACACCAGCAGTCTGATTCGTCGTCTGCGAAAAGACTAAGAAACTTTTTGCTACGTTGACTTATTAAGACGTGGCATGTTGCACGGTTGATGCAAACACATCCAGCACACGATCAATCTGTTGATCGGTAATGACAAGTGGTGGACAAAATGCAATCACGCCAGGGATTGCTCGGGCCACTATGCCGTCGCGAATCATTTGGTCACGAATAGTTGTTGCATCGAGTCCGTCGGGAAGTTTTCCTGCCCAAATGGCACCTGCTCCTCGATAACCGGTCAATGTGCCATCGTCTGTCAATGCGCGAAGTCCGTCTTCAATGCGCGCACCTACATGTTGGGCACGGGCTACAAGGCCTTCTCGTTCCATGATCTCGATGTTCTTTAATGCAGCTGCACACACGCTGGCATGACCTGAATAGGTGTATCCCGTGCGCAAAAAGAATTGGGGATCTGTGAGAAGTGCAGCATTGACCTGGGGCCCACAGATAACTCCGCCAAGTGGTTGATATCCGCTTGTAACGCCCTTGGCGAAAGTCAACATGTCCGGAACCACGTTGTAGTACTGGGCGCCAAACCATGTGCCAAGGCGGCCAAAGCCAGTGATGACTTCGTCGAAGATGAGGTAGGCACCATGCGTATCGCAAAGGCGACGTAACTGGGAGAGATATTCAGATGTTGAAGGCCATACGCCGCCTGCGCCCTGGACGGGTTCAGCGATAATGGCCGCGATGTTTCCTGCGTGTTGTTCACACGCGAGTGACATTGCCTCAATATCGTCGGCATCAACTTGGATCACTCCTTCAAGAAGTTGCCCATAACCAATTTTGTTCAGAGGTAAACCTTGGGCACTTGTGCCGCCATAGTTTGTGCCGTGGTATCCGCGATCACGCGTAATAATCACGCTGCGCTCAGGGTGTCCAGATTGA
>JAUMDU010000163.1:0-11721 GCA_032121425.1 Ilumatobacteraceae bacterium
CTTAATGACTCAAGCAGAATCTGCCCATACGAAATCTCGGCGTTCGTTGCTTGGTCGGACAATAAATCTTCAGGCATAACCTCACTTACTTCCTTTAGCAATAATGAATAGGCCTGTTGTTTCGGGCTAGCTTTCACGTAAGCGCGATTTGATGCCCTCTGTCCAACCGTAGGAAATGTTTTTTCAAGAGGCCAAGCCGTTTTCTTGCTTTCGTTTACCAAATTTCGCAATTGTTCCGAGCGATTGGTGTTTACTGGGCCATTCAGGTAAAAGTGAAAAACTGCAGCGGCAAGAGACGCGTCACCTAACGCTCGATGCATAACCGGTTGATCAATTCCCAGGGCCTCAACACAGTCAACGAGGCGTTTACGAGAAAGTCCTGGAAGGAAGTGTTTACTTTCTAGCATCGTGCAAACTACGGGAACGCTCGGCAACTCCCATCCAGCTCGAGCCAATTCCATCTGAATAAATGAATAGTCAAAGGAGGCATTATGTGCCACAAGTACTTGCCCTTGTAATTTCTTAAAGAGTTCATCTGCACACTCATCAAATGTTGGTGCAGTTGCCACATCTTTATCTTTAATCCCATGGATCTCAGTAGCTCTTACAGGCATCTTTGGATTTATCAAGGTTGACCAATAACCAACCGGAGTGCCTTGATGGTCAGTACGAATAAGTCCCAATTCAATAATACGATCTCCAACAGGACTGAGCCCTGTTGTTTCTATGTCAAAGACCACAAAACCATTTGAGAGTTGGTCCGGCCAACCTTCATCAATGCTCACTCCTTTTTCAGATGGCTTGTTTTTTCTCTTAAAAATTCCCATGGATACACCTTATTTGTCAGAACTTGCTTGTAAATGTGAATCTGCAAAGTAGTTCCTAAACACAGCATTTCGTTGATCAAATTTGATCTATCGCGGACATTTGCCAGTTGTTCCCTACAACTAAGTCATGGTTTTCGTATAGGGAATGACCCAAAGAATCCTCTTTCATAATTCTTTGGGCAGTCTCTTGGTTTCTGAAACTCTAAGTATTGAAGAACGACTTTGATATCAGTAGAAGTGAACTACAAAGAGCTGCAGTGAACCCAGTGGTATAAATCTGTCTCAGGCGTTATGAGCAGAATTTTGTCGTCCAATCGTAGTCGTGACTAGAAAGTATGTAGACCCGAGGGAGAAGTAATGGACAGTTCAAGATTCAATTTTGATGAAACTGACGCTTTCTTGAAGGAGCTCTCCGAGTGCCCCAACTTGCCAGAGTCACTCACACAAAATCTGGAGAAAGAACTGCAGCAACTCCTCCATGATTCAAGTTCTATTCTTTTTGTTGCGACGGAGCTCTCCCTCACGATCACCGCAATATTGGTTCCACCAGAAATTCACACTGGAGAGAATCCTCGCTTGATTCCCACCCTCGACAAGAACCAAGTGCTCGTGGCTGTCTCGCGGGATTTTGTCCATGCAGTTGCCGGGATTTGCCAAGACACACCAGATGAAGATCGTGCCCAAGAAATGTGGAACTCGCTCATTGACCACATCTTTGAAGAGGCCCTGCGACTACGGGAAAACGGCGAATATGAACCCTTAGTGGTGCCCGATCCCTCATCATTCACATAGGGCAGAGCGATTAGCGTCGGGGAATGGCAACCATCACCGAAATCGCACCTGGGGAAAATCGAACTGTCCTTGTTGTCGTTGCACATGCAGATGACCCCACCTTGTTTCTTGGTGGCACTGTCGCACGATGGGCTGATAGTGGTTGGCGCGTAGTTGTGGTGCGCGCCACTGATGATCGATGGGATTCATGGAATCTTGACGAGGCTTCAACTACTGCCCAGAACAAACAGCAATTTGATAAAGCGATGGGGATACTTGGAGTTTCTCACATTGTTGAGTTGGGTTGGCCCACCGATTCATTGGGTGATGCAAGTGAATTAGTAATTCGTGAACAAATCATTCGTCAGATCCGAACGCATCGCCCTCACACACTTGTCACTTTCGATCCATGTAGTCAATTTGCCGAAGACAATGAAGATCACAAGATGATCGCTCGTGCAACCGATGAAGCTTTCTGGACGAGCCAGTTCGATAAGCACCACCCAGAGCACTTCAACGAGGGACTTTCCCCTCACGGATGTTTTGAACGCTGGTATTTCGGTCGTGCCGTGGGAGAAGTCACCGATGTCGTAGACATCTCTTCAACATTGTCACGCAAAGTTGAGGCGGCCTGTGCTCACACAACGATGTTGGTGAACTATGCCCATCAACTTATGCTTCAGGCGTCCACGGGCGGATATGACGTGCCGCTTCTTGAAGAAGTGTTGCAAAGTGGAAATGTGCAGCCGTTGATGGAACCACTCTTGCGTGCAGGCGCAAGCCGCACTGGAGCACTTCACGGACTTGAAGCAGCTGAAGAATTTCGTGTCACACGATTTGGTGGTTTAGGCGTGTGGCTTGATCGATTTGGCGTTGCACGAACCGATTGAGTTCACTGAACACAGTTATACGCGTCTCGCACAATTGAAAGTGCAGTACGACCCACAGATAATGAACCAATCGGATCGCGTCCGGTGCGACAGGCATCAGCAAAATCAACAATCTGTTCGGCGTACATCTCAACTCCGCAGTGTTGGTAATCAGACCCAAATTCGTTGAAATTAGGCCATATCTGTTGAGCGCCTTTAGTGCCGTACACCTTCGTATCAGCTTCAAGGCCACCAAGTACTGGTTGCCACCATCCAAATTCGATAACACTTCGTACACCGTTGTTCCAATCAATAATCACAACGCCATCATCGTCTACAACTGTGTCGCTGAATTCTCCAAAGCCGATACTGGCTTGCACACGTACTGGATCGGGATCACCCAACAAAAACCGAGCGGTGTCAATTGCATGGATCCCCATGTCAATCAATGCGCCACCACCAGCTAACTCCGGGTCGACAAACCATCCCGATGGACCCCAGTTTGCATGCACACCCCAACCATGCGTACGAACAACTCGACCAAGTGCACCGGACGCAATGGTGTTGCGCATGGCAATTACTTCGTTGTGATGACGCCACATGTGGCCCACCCCTACAGTCACTTGCCGAGTTGCAGCAAGCGCAATGATTTCATCACACTGTTCCAAAGTGACAGTGACTGGCTTTTCTACGAGCACATGCACACCTGCGTCAAGCGCCAAAAGGGTGTCGCTGTGGTGAACAGCATTAGGACTGCACACTACGAGAGCCTCTGCACCTGATTCATCAAGCATCTGCGCCACCGAATCACAAGACACTCGGCAACTGTGTTTTTCTGCAAAGGCACTGCGGCGTTCTTCATCGGGCCCTGATACGGCCACTACTTCATGTCCCGCCAGACGTATTGCCTTTGCATGCATGCGAGCAGCCCAGCCATACCCAGATAATGCAAACTTCATGAAACACTTCCTTGTCGTGGTATCTGAGTGGCAAATTCCCAAGCTGCGTTCACCACATCAGGTGTGAATTCCACTTCGTTAATGATGCTGTAGTCCAATGAATGCTTGTGTGCGTATTCATTGAGATGCATAAAAGTTTTTACAAAATCATCGTGAGTTATCCCGATATCTAACGGATTGGCGCGCACCTGACACTGCACAACAAGATCTCGCCAGCGTTCAGGATTATTTCCTTGCACATGGGCCATCACCACTACGGCGAAAGCAATAATTTCTCCGTGCACTGGGTGTGCACCAGTGAGCGACTCATAGCAATAGGCCCAGAAATGTTCCGAACCTTCTTCAAATCTGCTGTGACCAGCATCGGCACACGCAGCCCCGATGGCGCGATACGACTCTGCAAGAAAGCGGACGCCTACTGTGCTCACTCGGGCGATCTCATCACAATGCTTTTCAAGATGAACCAACAGCCTCTCGCCTAAGTTCGCAAGGTCTGTATTCCATGGGTGACCAATTCCTTTTCCTGAAGCAAGACGCCAATCAAAGAGTCCAGTTGCACACGAAATGATGTCGCCAATTCCTGCACGGTTCAAATGTGCAGGTGCTCCACACACAAGAGCAAGATCAAGAACTACCTTTTCAGGGCGAATGTTTCCTATGTAGCGCACATTTCCTTCTACTCTGACCCCAACTGCGTCTGTAAAGCCAGCATCAACAGAAGTAATCGATGGAATCTGCACTAGCGGACGCCCTAGTTTCCATGCAAGAAACTTGGCCGTATCCATTGCAGTTCCTCCACCTAACCCCACCACCGTGTCACCACGAGGTTGTGTATTCGCCACAGACTCAAGGTGCACAATGTCCATATTCCAAGCCTGCACAACAGAATCAGGCGCAGCTATAGAACTTGCAAGGTGCGACCACGGTGGATCATTCACAACTAATACAACACTGCCCAACTCGTTCAAAGTCGCAGCAAAGGCTGACTCGACGAGATGAAATGGATTACCTATTTCAGCCATGAGTGGTGATCTCATCGCGATGTGTATGAATCTTTTCCATCGCCCGCACAACATCACGGGCATCATTCTCGCTTCCCATCAGCACCGAGGTTGTAAACCACAGTGTGGTGTCTGCAAGAAGGTCACTCACGGGAAGTTGAAGGTTAGAAAAATCTTGCATGCCTTTGCGGCTTCTTAGACGCGGGGCAAATCCATCAGGGTCTGCAAACACATCAAGCCTTGTTAAAGGTGGATACGCCATTGTCAATGAAATTCCTTCAGCAATCAACGCTTCACGTAATACATTACGACTCATGCCGAACTGTTGTTCATCTACACGCACTACATAGCAATAATTACCTTGAGAAGTGCATGAGGTGTGACGGCCTTGGGGATGAATTCCAGGTATCTGAGCAAGTTCGCGATTCAACATGTCTGCATTACGAGCACGTACTTGTTGTTGTTTCGGGAATCTTTCAAGTTGAGCGAGTAGAACAGCGCCTTGCCATTCGGTCATGCGATAATTTCCGCCGAGAAGATAGTGAGAATAAAACCATTCACCTGGTTGACGGCCACAATCAGAATAACTTCGTGCTCTTGCCAGCACCTCGGGGTGCCGCGACACAATAGCGCCGCCTTCACCCCCAGTCATCAATTTGGATGACTGAAAAGAATATGAGCCAGCATCTCCGAGCATTCCTACAGGAACCCCTCGCCAGGTGGATCCATGTGCATGTGCGCAGTCTTCCAAGATGACGAGGTCATGTTGTTGAGCAATCTCGTTGAGTGCATCCATATTGGCAATACTTCCTGCAATGTGCACAGGGATAATTGCCCGCGTTCGAGGTCCAACCGCAGCCCGCACAGCTTCTGGATCAATGCACCCAGTGTCAAGTTCAACATCAACAATCACTGGAATCGCATTAACCATAAGCACCGCAGCAATCGTGGCCACAAAGGTCCAATTGGGAACAATGACTTCATCACCTTCACCCACTCCAAGCGCTAGCAATGCAACTTCCAAAGTGTGTGAACCATTAGTCACAGCGATAGATGTTTCCGCCCCATGAAATTGAGCCCACTGCGATTCAAACTCACGGACCTTGGTCCCCTGCGATGACCACCAACGTCGGCTATCAAGAACTTCAAGTAATAGTTCGCGTTCACGAACATCTGCAGTCGGCCATTCTGGAAATGCCTCGCTACGAACTGGGGACCCGCCGTATAACGCAAGATTGGCAACGCTCATCTCATTACTCCTCTAGTTTTTTCACTTCTCATACGACACTGCGTACCTTCTCGCGCAGTGGCACACCTGAGTCATTAATGACTTTTCCTGTCAAGATGCGACGAACTTCATCGCGAGCAAGAGCAAGTGCTCCGCAAATCCCAGACCGATTACCTAATTGTGATGTTCTTACGTCAATAGCAAACGGTGTGAGACCCTCAAGAGCATGTAACAGGGGTTGTAGCAGTAAAGGATTTGCACCAAGACCACCAGCAAGGACCACACGCGTCGGATCTAAAACGGTTACAACGCTGACTATGACTCGGGAAAGATCGGCGGCAAATTCACCTACAACCTCTGACGAAATTGAATCTCCTCTACTGGACAAATCAAGAATGGACGCAGCCGACACTTCAGATTGGCCCACACCAATTCGTTCAACGTAGCGTCGCTCCAGTGCCGGCCCCGACGTCATCAACTCAGATGATCCATGGATTCTCGCATCCGGATTGTCGCGATTATTGAACAACGGCAGAAAGGCGATTTCACCAGCGCGACCATGGGCACCGCGAATCACGTGACCCTCGTGGAGTATTGCCATTCCCAATCCAGTACCGAGACTGATTAACACAAATGTTCCGTTCACATCATCTGAGATGCAATCAAGTTCGCCAAGGCCAGCAAGGTTGACATCGTTTTCAATTCTCACGGAGCATTTCAAATGTTGACGCAGCAAAACTCTCATGTCTTGGGCATCAAGACCCTTAATGTTCTCGCCATGTGTGATGTGTCCGTCTTGGCCAAGCACTCCTGGAAGTCCAACTACTGCTGTTGAGAGCGAGCGCAGCGATACGTCTGCTTCTGCAGCAAGACTTTTACGTAATTCACCAAGCTGTTCAGCAACGCGCACTGCGTTTGACTCAGTCTTCACCACATGTTCAGCCAATACTCGTCCTGTAAAGTCAACTAACGCAGCCACTACTTTTGAGCCACCAACATCGGCGGCAAATCCAACAACGCGTGCTGGATCCAGTGAGATAAATTCTGGGCTGCGGCCATTGCCACCCAACGCAGGTATGTGCACACTGGTGAGTCGATCATGTGACATTGCTGCCAACACTTCAAGAACTGTGGGACGCGATAGCCCGGTACGTGCACAAATTTGGGCTCTAGTGAGAGCTTCGCCGTTGAGAAGTGTGGAAAGAACCAGCGACTCATTTGTCGACAACACAATGTTGCGATTCAATTCATGTCCCATCGAATTGCCCCCCTTATGTTCTATTCTGCATCGTGCAATTAGTTTTGTCAATTCACTTGACAGAACAGTGATAGTTCTTTACCCTTCACGAAGTGGTCAATATTCACGTCGCCAGTCAGGATGAGTGCTCGAATCTCGCCGCACAACTCATTGCCACCGAGTTAGTTCTTGTACATCCAGTGATTGGTCTGGCAACTGGTCAATCACCCATGGGCGTTTATGCACAACTCATCAAGATGTACCAACAAGGAGACATCAACCTAGAACATGCCACCTGGGTGATGTTGGACGAATTCGTCAGTATTGAATCATCAGACCAGCGAAGTTTTCGACAACAACTATCCAAGAACTTTATTGACGCCTTTGATCCGGATTGTAAAAATTTAATTGGTCCAAACCTGGCATTGAATACACCCGAGGCGATTTGTCAAGATTTTATGCGCGCTACTTGCAATCTTGCTGTCGACTTGCAGATATTAGGAATTGGAAGAAACGGCCACATTGGCTTCAATGAACCTGGCACAGATGCATCGTCACGCACCCATCTTGTGAGCCTCGCATCGACAACTGTGGGAGATCTTGATCCAGCCATTTGGCCGAACACCGATGAACCAATACGTGCAGTCACACGTGGAATCGCCGACATCGACGAGACCAAAGTCCTTATCCTTCTTGCCTTTGGCTCTGCAAAAGCTCAAGCCATCAAAGGAGCGCTTCTCGATCCAATCTCACCAGATTGTCCCGCATCATTTCTCAGAGAACATGCCAATCTTCACGTTTTTGTCGACAACGAAGCCGCCGCACTGTTGTGACATGATGCGCCAATACAAATGAACATTCAATAAAGAGAGCAAACAATGATTCGAATTTCAGCAGGTGCATCCAAGCAAGATGTCACGCCTCATTCCCCAGTTCTCCTTGGGGGTTATGGTCAACGTACGACACCATCGCAAGGGGTACACGATCCCGTAGAAGTGACAGCACTCTGCATTGGAGATCAATCTCCCATCATTCTTGTCACCGTGGATCTCATCTCAATTCCTGCCTCATTAAAAACTGCAATCATTGACCGCCTTGGCGTGTTTCCTTGGTGTGATTCGTCGCGCTTGATCCTCACCGCAACACATTCTCATTCAGCACCGCTTCCGCATGACCCCGCAGATCCACAAGGACCAAATAGCGCATTTATGGATCTGCTTACTCATGGAATCTTGCAAGCGATTGAGTCGGCTTGGTCACATCGCACTGCTGCACGTGTCGTGAGCAAGACAGGCGATGTACAAATCGGATTCAATCGCTGGCGTCCAGATGACATATCGCTGGTTGATACACGAATTCCAGTCGTGACGTTCATTGAGGAGTCAACAGAAAGCATCATTGCCGTGCTCTTTGGAGCAGGATGCCATCCCACCACATTTGGTTGGGACAACATGCTTGTGTCTTCTGACTATCCCGGGGTTGCAAAGAGGTGCATTGAAGATGCAACTCCCGGAGCAATTGCAATGTTCGTTAACACCACCGAAGGTGATGTAGTGCCACTCACTTCACCACGCTGCGATGCCCTTGATCCCCGAGGCTATGTAGGCACAGATGACTCAACTACAAAACACATTGGACGTCTATTAGCTGATGAGGTCATACGTTGCGCGCACGACACCTTGACCGATGCAACTACGGCAGAAGGTGAAATTCGATTCATATCGACTCTTGCTGATGTGATTCCAAATAACGCCGGGCTCAACGATGCAGAAGCAAAAAAGCGACTTGATGATGCAACCCACACTCTGGGAATAAATCTCGGAAATGATTTTATAGACAAGATACCCATGTCGCAGTTGTGGGCTCACTGTTCGTCGGCTGTCATCGCAGCTGATATGAACGACCACGACATGCGTGAAGTGATGATTGCGTGCTGCTATTTCCTAGGGTTGACCGCCAGAATGGCACGCAAAGGTGCCTCAGTGCCATTAGTGGCCCCGCTTCAGGCAATGATCATTGATCATGCGCACTTCGTCTTTCTTCCTGGTGAAGTGCTTGTAGGAGTGGGCCAACTTTGGTCCTCACTTACTCATCACGCTGATGCTTTCGCAGTCGGGCTAGCCAACGCACATCTTCGATATCTTCCATTGGCGGCCCACTTTGCTGAAGAGGGTGCAGACAAGCGCTATGAGACCGTCACTGCGGGGGTGGCTCCTGGGGAAGTAGATCGACTTGTTGCACTTGCAGCGGAAAAACTCCTTACATCTATGAGTTAATGGCCACGGTGCACAGCATGAAATTTACCGCCATTGATGTGGAGTGTCAGGGCCCAATTGGCGCGTAGCCTGAAGAGATATGAGTCAGGTTCCACAAACACTTCCCGCGGCTAATGACCCGTGCTGGTGTGGAAGCGGCCGTAAATACAAGCGTTGTCACAAGGGCACCGAAGGTCGCATTCAACCTGGGATCATCAGCCCCATGCGTTACGTGCCGGACTCTATTGTGAAGCCGCCGTATGCAGAGACCGGCGTTGTTCCTCGCTACAACGAAAGCCGCATTAAAGAACCAGATGTCATTGAGCGCATGCGTGTTGCCGGTGCCGCGGCTAAAGAGATTTTGCGTCGCGCAGGAGAGATGGTTCAACCTGGCATCACCACAGATGCAATTGACATTCTTGTGCATGACTTGTGTATTGAGATGGGTGGCTACCCAAGTCCATTGAATTATCACGGCTACCCAAAGAGTGTGTGCACCAGTGTGAACGAAGTGATCTGTCATGGCATTCCGGATTCTCGCGTTTTAGAAGATGGCGACGTGATCAACTTGGACGTCACCATTTATTTGAATGGCGTACATGGCGATACCAATGCAACGTTTGCCGTGGGCAATATCTCAGAGCAAGATCAACATCTCATGGCCGTGACGGAAGAATGCATGTGGCACGGCATTGAAGTAGTGAAGCCTGGCGTGATGATTAATGAAATTGGTCGCGCTATTGAAGTGCACGCAAAGAAGCACAAATACGGTGTGGTGCGCGCATTTATTGGACATGGAATTGGTGAGAACTTCCACACCGATATCCAAGTACTGCATTATTACGACCCACGCAACACAATGATTTTGCGTGAAGGAATGACCTTCACGATTGAGCCAATGATTACTGCAAGTGGCGAATCACGCCACAAGATGTGGGATGACGATTGGACTGCAGTGACTGCAGATGGCAGCCGAACTGCGCAATATGAACACACCATGGTGGTCACCAAAGATGGTGTTGAGGTTCTCACAGGCGGTGCGGGAGCAGTATCTCCCAGCGCACCTTGGAATCGATAGCAATTAGCACCTAGCGTCTAGCCCGTGATTGACCCCAACAACTCAGATCGTTATCTCACTTTTGATCGTGAGGAATGGGCCGATCTTCGTGCAGCCACTCCGCTGACCATTCGTGAGCGCGATCTTGAAGCCCTTCGAGGCATCAATGAGAAAATTGATCTTGATGAAGTAACTGCGGTGTACTTACCTCTCACACGTTTGTTGAACTTGTATGTGAGCGCCACACAGAACTTGCACAAGGTGTCTGCAACCTTCTTGGGTGCAATGGCACCAAAGGTTCCGTACGTCATTGGTATTGCCGGAAGCGTTGCTGTGGGCAAAAGCACATTCGCGCGTATTTTGCAGGCTCTTCTTGCACGTTGGCCAGATCACCCACGAGTAGATCTCATCACCACTGACGGTTTTCTCTTCCCCAATGACGTGTTGCAAGACCGCGGAATCATGAACCGCAAAGGTTTTCCCGAGAGCTACGACACCAAAGCATTACTGCAGTTTCTGCGTGATTTGAAGAGTGGAGCTAGCGAAGTGCGTGCACCGGTCTATAGCCACGTGGTGTACGACATTGTGGAAGGTGACGCCATCTCTATTCGTCAACCGGACATTTTGATTCTGGAAGGCTTGAATGTTTTGCAAGTGGGCTCAGAATCCAACGAATTCGTCTCTGACTACTTTGACTTCTCGATCTACATCGATGCGGAAGAGCTCGACATTGAACAATGGTATGTAGAGCGGTTTCAAGCACTGCGTGAGACTGTGTTCCGTGACCCAAATAGCTTCTTTCAGAACTATGCACATCTCACAGATGAAGAAGCCGTGGAAACTGCTCGCGCTATCTGGCGAGAAATTAACGGCAAGAACTTGGTGGAAAACATTGAGCCCACCAAGTCACGCGCATCACTGTTGGTGCAAAAAGGTCACGATCACCGCGTGACCGACGTGCACCTACGCCGCTTGTAGCGCGCTATTCAATCTCGGCGATTGGTGTCGATATCTCTGGCAAACGGAGAACTCTTGGAACTTGCCCGATGGTCTTGAGATTTTTCTCTGGTGCATTTTCTTGCACCACACCCAACTCCTTCAAGCGTCTCATTGTAACCATGAGACGAGTTTCGATAGAGCCAATCATCGCGTCATAGGTAGTTGTGGCTGTGCCCAACGCGTTACCCATCTTGACAACATCATCAAGCACTTTGCTCACGCGTTCGTAGAGATCTTTGCCTTCTTTGGCAACCATCTCTGCATGTTCATTGAGTTTGTGAGATTGCCAACCCTTAGCAATGGTGAGCAAAAGAGCTAAAAGATTCACTGGAGATGCAATGAGAACGCGTGACTTCATTGCATCGTCGAGAAGCAAAGTGTCTGCTTTCATGGCATCTGCCACAAAGCCTTCACCTGGAATGAACATCACCACAAAATCTGGTGTGTCATGTCCGAACTGATCCCAATACTTCTTCTCTGCCAATGTCTTCACATGGCTGCGCAAATCTTTCGCGTGA
>JAUMDU010000164.1:0-1546 GCA_032121425.1 Ilumatobacteraceae bacterium
GTTGGAGCGATGTTGATGCATCAGAAGTAACCGTCACGTTTGCCAACGGAAACACTGAGACGTCAGATTTGGTTGTCTTTGCTGACGGGGTCAACTCACTTGCACGAGCAACACTTTTGCCAGGCGCCACACCCAGATATGCCGGTTACGTTGCGTGGCGCGGCATGGTGCATGAAACAGAGTTATCGAACGACACCCGCACATTGCTCGATGACGCAATCACATACTTCGTATATCCGAACAGTCATATTTTGGTGTACCCCATCCCTGGTCTTGAGGGCGAAACAGCACCAGGACAACGGCTCTTCAATTTTGTGTGGTATCGCAATTACTCCACTGGCGGTCAGTTAGAAGATTTACTGACCGATGTTTCCGGCGTGCAACGAGAAGTGTCGTTGCCGCCAGGTGCTGTTGCGCCTCACCATGTTGCAGAAATGCAGAACCATGCCGAGACTCACTTACCGCCAGCAATTGCTGAACTCATCATGAAGACACAGCAGCCATTCATACAGGTTGTTTTCGACCTCACTATTAGCCAGATGGCATTTGGTCGCACATGCCTGCTCGGCGACGCAGCCAATCTTGGCCGCCCGCATGCCGCAGCAGGTACTGCAAAGGCCGCAGACGACGCATGGGCACTCACTGATGCTCTTGCCCGCAATGACGACCTACTTACAGCCTTGCGCGAATATGAAGACTCGCAATTGGCCGTCGGGCATCAACTGATTGAGCGAACTGAACTTATTGGCCGACGATCACAATTTGAAAACTCTTGGGTGCCCGGCGACCCAGACCTCATCTTTGGCTTGAAAGCACCTGGCACATGAGCGCTACTGCATCTGCGATGACCGACATTGCTCAGGCATTCCTTGCCACGTTAAATACAGAACAAACGTCGCAAGCGCACTGGCCCTTCCCTAGTGAAGACGAACGGCAGAAGTGGTTCTACACACCAACTGATCACGGTGGTCTTACGCTGCACACACTCACACCAGAACAAACTCGCTTGGTGATGCGATTAGTTGATGCTGGTCTCTCGCGGCCTGCCTACGTGACCGTTTCTACAATCATGGGCCTCGAGAACGTTCTCGATCAGCTTGAAGGCTGGACAGCACATTGGAACTTCCCACGTGGTCGCGACCCACAGCGCTACTTCCTGCGCATCTTTGGCGATCCGGGTTCATCCACATGGGGATGGCGCATTGGCGGACACCACGTGTCGTTGCATTTCACCATTCTGAATAACGAAGTCATCTCCAGTACACCGTGCTTCTTGGGCGCAGACCCAGCCTCTTCCCCATTGCTGGGTGGGCAGTTTCTGCGGCCTCTAGGTGCGTGTGAAGACCTCTCGCGCGAACTCATGCACGCTTTCACCGATGAACAAAGAGCCATCGCAATTGTTTCGCATGTGCCACCCACAGACTTAGTGACAGCAAATAGAAGTGAACTTCATGATGGAGATATGGCGCTTCCATTAGCAAAGGTATGGCGAGACGAATTCACGGGTGATTTACACAACGTTGTGGAACAGTTTCAAAAGAATGAA
>JAUMDU010000164.1:1556-3241 GCA_032121425.1 Ilumatobacteraceae bacterium
GGGTATATGTCCGAACATGCATCGGCATTGTCGTATACCGCTACCCCAAAGGGCATCGCAGCAGCTTCAATGAATACCTCACAGCAAGAAATCTTGCGGGCATTGGTAAACACATACGTGGGTCGCATCAGCGATAAATTTGCACAACGCGAAGCAGACAAAGTTTCTGAGCATTTTCAGCAGTTACATTTTGCGTGGGCTGGCGGCACTGCAGTTGGCGCACCGCACTACTACCGCATTCAAGGCCCGCGTCTACTTGCCGAGTACGACAACACCACTCGAGACGGCAACCACGTTCACACCGTGTGGCGTGACCCTGCGAATGACTTCGGTGCAGATGTTCTTGCAGAACATCACCGAAAGTCTCACTAGAGATAAGCCTCGCTCTGGAGCGACGTTCTACCAATCTGTAGAAACGTATTTGGTCTCCATAAATGCCAACAACCCATCGTGGCCACCTTCGCGACCAAGTCCTGATTGCTTGACTCCACCAAACGGCGCCGCAGGATCTGAAACTAATCCGCGATTCAAGCCCACCATGCCAGTCTCGAGGGCATGCGCAAGTCGCATTCCGCGCCCGTGATTACGCGTGTAGATGTAGGAAACAAGTCCATGATCTACGCCATTGAAGAGCGGAATTGATTCTTCAATATCCTGCACCTCAATGATCGGAGCAACTGGCCCAAACACTTCTTGTTGAACAATTGAGTGGTGCTGCTGAACTCCCGCCAGCACCGTTGCTGCATAGCCATGCATTGGTGCAGGTGTTGCACTCGCGCCACATAACGCAGTGGCTCCCTCAGTTATCGCACGCTCCACCAAGGACGACACACGCGATTGTTGCGCCGCACTAACCAACGGCCCGAGTGTGGTTACTTCGGCCATACCGTCACCGACAACTAGAGCAGACATTCGCTTCACAAACTTAGAAGTGAATTCGTCGAGCACTTGAGTATGCACATAGAAACGATTAGCGGCTGTACACGCCGCTCCACCATTGCGCATTTTTGCAATCATTGCGCCATCAACTGCGGCATCAATATCTGCATCATCACAAACAATGAATGGCGCGTTGCCACCTAATTCCATGGAACAGTTCACGATGTTGCCAGCTGCCTGACTAAGCAGAAGCGACCCAACACGCGTACTTCCCGTGAAGGACAATTTGCGAACAACACCAGTAGCAAGTAACGCGGCAACAGCATCACCTGGAGGATCAGGCGTAATGACCTGAAGTACTCCATCGGGCAATCCGGCACGTTTCAAGATGTCTGCGATGGCATAGGCAGTCAGTGGCGTCTCATGAGCAGCCTTCAACAATACGGTGCATCCTGCCGCTAGTGCAGGCCCCACTTTGCGAGTAGCCATAGCCGCAGGAAAGTTCCACGGAGTGATACATAGCGCAACACCTACGGGCTCACGCGTTACAGCCAGCCAATTAGTACCATTTGGGGCTTGGCGTAGATCTCCATCGATTCGCACGGCCTCTTCACTAAACCAGCGAAAGAATTCCGCGGCATATGCCACCTCTGCCCTTGCATCGGAGAGGACTTTCCCGTTTTCGCTCACAATGAGCTCAGCCAGGGCCTCTTGCTCGGCAACCATAATGTCGAAGGCTTTGCGCAGAATCTCACCGCGTTGACGTGGCAGGGTTCTGCGCCATGTGGTGAATGCAGTTGATGCAA
>JAUMDU010000164.1:3251-5244 GCA_032121425.1 Ilumatobacteraceae bacterium
TTCTGCCCTAGTTACCTAGTGAGGCCTGACCAAGACAAGCAGAAAGGCCCGGCGCTTTCGCACCGGGCCTTTCGCAGTTACTAACTAAGTGGGGTTTATGCTCCGCCATTTACCTTTGCAAGTTGGGCGACTGCCTTCTCAAGGATTTTTCCAAGGAGTGGTGTGTACCCAGCAGCTGGAGCTGATTTCGGTGCACATTTGTTCAAGAAATAATCGAAGAAACGCTTTGAGATTGCCATGTCTGCACTTGCAGCCGAACTAACCAAACCGTACGAGACAGCATTGATTGGGTAAGCATCAGTTGCGGTGTATGCATAGTCCTGAGTAACCAAACCTTCAGCACTCACCTCTGCACCTTCAAGCCAAGAGGCAGAAGTGATAGGCGATGGTGACACATAAAGTTTCGCGGGGTTTTGAATAGCTGCTGCCGCTACGCCAAGTTCTTCCAAGAAGGAAAGCTCTGCGTAAGTAATTGCACCATCATTTTTGCTTACATAACCTGCAAGGCCTTCATTGCCCTTTGCAGACTGGAATGACCCATCTGAAGGCAAGGTCCCTGGGAAACCAGTGCTGTATGTATCACTCGTTGGCTTATTCCAAATTGATGGAAACGACTTATTCAGGAAGTTGATGAAGTTATTCGTAGTACCAGAACCATCGGAACGATGTACAACACGAATCGCAGTAGCTGGCATTGTGATTGTTACGCCGTCGCGCACAGTTGCAACTGCGAGTACACCGATTGGATTCTTGCCAACGTTTACCTGATACGTGGTGTTAGCCACATACGATGTTGTCTTTGAGACAGGCTTTGTATATCGAGCACTCAAAATTGACTTTGTTGCACCACCCAGGGTCGCAGCAGAGATAGTTACTTTTGCGTTCTTGTACTTTGTACGTGCGGCTGCAGTCATTTTGACCGAGAAAGTAACGTTTGAAGCAACCTTCTTAGCAGTAACAGTTACGCCAAGCTTTGTAGCAGAGAGCTTCTTCTTCACTGTTGTTGCCTTGTTTGAAGCAAGAATCGCAGGATCATTCCACATTTTGATCTGGCCAGCAAAAATCTTTGCAACAGTCTCACTAGTTAAGCGAACTTGCGCATTGGCTGGGCTCATGCCATCAACGCGATAACCAATTGCGATTGCTCCACCAATTAATGGAACATACACAAGGTTAGCTGGAGCGGTGCCGCTGCTGTAAGCAGATTCTGATCCACCAAACTTGTAGGTGCCATTAGCAAATCCTGTTTTTCCAGCAGAAGAACCCACCGAAGCGTAAGTGATGGTGTCGACTTTGCCAGGGTTAGCGAGTTCATTCTTATTGAACCCAGATGCGCAGATATCCATCATGTTTGCCATGAAAGATGCTCCTCCACCGCCAACAGCAGCAGCATTTGCTTGCGTTGAGACGGCAGCAGTGGTGGCTATAGCTAATGCTGCCACGACTGAGATTTTACGACGGAATGTCATTTGTATTTCTCCTTGGGATATTGGAATGATTCCACTAGCACCATAAAAGACCGATTTGACCGTAGAAATACCAACCGACAAACGTCAAGGGGTAATTAGGTAAACAATCCGTTAACTGGCAATCAGCCGAAACGGCCCTGCACATAGTCAGCTGTGCGTGTATCTTTCGGATTCGAGAAGATATTCGTAGTGAGGTCGGCTTCAACCAGGTGTCCTGGTCCGCCGTCGGACAAGAAGAACGCACAGTAGTCAGAGACACGAGCTGCTTGCTGCATGTTGTGCGTCACGATCACGATTGTCATTGACTCTGAAAGTTGAACAATAGTTTCTTCAACTCGAAGCGTGGAGCCCGGGTCGAGTGCAGAACATGGCTCATCGAGCAAGAGAACATCTGGCTTTAGTGCCAACGACCTTGCAATGCAAAGACGCTGCTGTTGGCCGCCCGATAGAGAACCACCAGGAGACTTGAGTCGATCCTTTACTTCGTTCCACAAACCAGCTCGAGTAAGACAATCCTCAATGAC
>JAUMDU010000165.1:0-2201 GCA_032121425.1 Ilumatobacteraceae bacterium
GAATCCTGCGAACGGCTCACTGGTATCTGAAGTACATAACCATTCTGTTCAAGAGTGTGTTGCAGCAGCAGAGGTTGCATCGACTGCATTCACCACATGGCGCGGAACCTTGCCACGTCAACGTGCCGAGATCTTGCGCAAAGCCTTCGACATTATGGTTGCCGAGCAAGAGGCCCTGGCTGAGCTCATTGTGAGCGAAAACGGGAAAGTCCTCTCCGATGCAAGGGCAGAGGTGGCATATGCCGCGGAATTCTTTCGTTGGTTTAGTGAAGAGGCCGTGCGAATCGATGGAGATCTACGCCAAGCCCCCAATGGCACTAATTGGTTGGCCGTGACGCGTGAGCCCGTAGGTGTTGCGCTGTGCATCACACCATGGAACTTTCCTGCAGCTATGGCTACTCGCAAAGTAGGCCCTGCATTGGCAGCTGGTTGCACTGTGTTGTTGAAGGCTGCTCATGAGACGCCACTGACTGCATATGCCATCGCAGACATCTTGAAACGTGCTGGATTGCCCGATGGAGTACTTCAGGTCATTACACCTGATCCTCCAGGTGATGCTGTTGCAGCGTTACTTGCTTCCGGCATTGTTCGCAAATTGTCCTTCACGGGAAGTACGCGTGTTGGGTCGCTTTTGCTTAGTCAGGCAGCTGGCAACATCGTGAACTGTTCCATGGAGTTAGGTGGCAACGCGCCATTCATTGTTTGTGATGATGCAGATATTGATGCCGCAGTTGATGGCGCAATGATTGCAAAAATGCGCAATGGAGGAGCAGCGTGTACAGCCGCAAATCGCTTCTATGTGCATACTCAAGTGCTCGACGAATTCACATCTAAGTTTGTGAAGCGAATGTCTGCACTAGTTGTGGGTGACGGTATGGCCGAAGCAACCACACTCGGGCCGTTGGTCAGTGCGGCGCAACAATCTCGTGTGTCGTCCTTGGTAGAGCGCGCAATTTCTGAAGGCGCCACCGCCTTATGTGGTGCAAGTGCAACACCTACACCGATGCACGGCTATGCAGCAACGGTGCTGGCGGGAGTTCAGCAGCATCATTCAATTGTTCAACAAGAAGTGTTTGGGCCAGTTGCTCCGATCATTGAGGTGCAAGATATTGAAGAGTCAATTCCGCTCTTCAATGGCGTTGATCATGGGCTTGTTTCCTACATCTACACACGTAATCACGGGCGTGGAATGCGACTAGCGCATGCATTAGAGACGGGCATGGTGGGCTTGAATCGCGGATTGGTTTCAGATCCAGCGGCGCCATTTGGTGGAGTCAAGCAATCAGGACTTGGTCGCGAAGGTGGCCATGATGGTCTCTTGGCATTTATGGAGACTAAATACGTTTCCACAGATTGGTAGAACGCCGCCACAGAGCGAGGCGTATCTCTAATGAGACTTTCGGTGATGGTCTGCAAGAACATCTGCACCGAAGTCATTCACAGGGTCACGCCACACAGTGTGAACGTGGTTGCCGTCTCGAGTGGTGTTGTCGTACTCGGCAAGTAGACGCGGTCCTTGAATGCGGTAGTAGTGCGGTACGCCAACTGCGGTGCCGCCAGCCCAAGCAAAATGTAACTGCTGGAAATACTCGGCGACTTTGTCTGCTTCACGTTGTGCAAACTCGTCACTGATGCGACCCACATATGTGTTCACTAATGCTCGTAAGATTTCTTGCTGTGACGTATTCATTGAAGCAGCAGCGATGCCCTTTGGGGTAGCGGAATACGACAGTGCCGATGCATGTTCGGACGTGTACCCAATCTTTGCATCTTCATTTTTTTGAAACTGATCCACCACATTTTGTAAATCGCCTGTGAATTCGTTACGCCATACCTTCGATAATGGAAGCGCCATGTCTCCATCGTGAAGTTCAACACGGTTGGCTGTCACCAAGTCAGTAGGGGGCACATGCGAAACAATTGCGATGGCTCTTTGTTCATCAGTGAAAGCGTGCATGAGTTCGCGCGAGAGGTCTTCACACGCACCAAGGGGCCGCAGAAACTGGCCACCGAGTAATGGAGAAGAGGCGGGGTCTGCGCCCAAGAAGCACGGCGTACTGGAGATGACTTCGTTATTCAGAATGGTGAAGTGCAACGACACGTGATGCCCGCCAATGCGCCAACCCCATGCAGACGAGCCCGGTTCGCCGAAAATGCGTAAGAAATAGCGCTGTGGGTCGCGACCGCGTGGGAAATTCCAG
>JAUMDU010000166.1:0-1899 GCA_032121425.1 Ilumatobacteraceae bacterium
CCCACGGCTACGCAAAGCGTCGACGACGAGCGGCGCCAGTGTCATGTGTGCTCCGGACAACATAGAAAGACCAATGACATCAACGTCTTCATCAACCGCAGCTGATGCCACCGTGTCTGGTGTTTGGAATAATCCGGTGTAGATCACTTCCATTCCCGCATCACGAAGTAGGCGCGCCACAATCTTGACTCCACGGTCATGGCCGTCAAGTCCAATTTTTGCGACAAGTACACGCAAAGTCATTAGATAGTCGGCACTTCTATATGGCGACCAAACACTGTGCCCATTGATCGCATCATTTCACCAACTGTTGCCTGAGCATTCGAAGCCTGAATGAGCGCTGGCATGAGATTGATCTCGGGATCAGAGGCCTGTAATTCAAGTTCAGACAGCGCCTGTGACACAGCGGTGGCGTTCCGAGAAGCTCGCACATTTTCTAGACGTGAACGTTGCTTTTTTTCATCTTCGTTGGTGATGCGAAGCAGTTCGATCTCTTCGTCGTCATTTCCTTCCAAGAAATGACTAACACCGACGATGATGCGCTCGCCTGAATTGAACTTGCGTTCAAGTTCGTAGGCAGAATCTGCAATACGGCTCTGAAACCAATTGTCTTCAATGCCTTTTATGCATCCGTCCAACATGGATCCTTGGCCGAACTCTGCGATTTCTGCAAAAAGCTCTTCAGCCCTTCGTTCCATTTCGTCGGTCAGCTCTTCAACAAACCAAGAGCCGCCAAGTGGATCAGCAACCGCAGCAACATTTGTCTCATGAGCAATCACTTGTTGTGTTCGTAGTGCTATTCGTGCAGCACGATCAGTTGGCAACGCCATTGCTTCATCCATTGAGTTTGTGTGAAGTGATTGCGTTCCGCCAAGCACTCCGGCCAAAGCCTCAATTGCAGTTCGAACAATATTTACTTCAGGTTGCTGTGCCGTTAGTGAAACACCCGCCGTCTGAGTATGAAAACGCAATTGCAAAGACCGTTCTTGCGTGGCGCCGTAGCGCTCTTTTAGCCAACGCGCCCAAATGCGACGTGCTGCGCGATACTTGGCAATCTCTTCAAAGAAATCAATGTGCGCATTGAAAAAGAAAGAGAGACGAGGTGCAAAAGCGTCAACCGATAGCCCGGCTTGCATGGCAAGTTCCACATATGCAAACCCATTTGCAAGCGTGAAGGCCAACTCTTCAGCCGCCGTTGAGCCTGCTTCACGAATGTGATACCCAGAAATGGAAACCGAGTGCCATTTAGGCATCTCTGCAGATGCAAAAGAAATGGTGTCTCGCACTAGACGCATTCCTTGGCGAGGAGGAAATACAAACTCTTTCTGGGCCTGATACTCCTTCAAGATGTCGTTTTGTAATGTTCCTCCAAGATTGGCGCGCGGAATTCCGTTGCGTTCTGCTTGAGCAATAAACATTGCAAACAACACTGCTGCAGGCGAGTTGATAGTCATTGAAGTGGTGATCTTGCCCAGATCTATTCCGCCATACAGATCATCCATGTCTTCGACAGTGTCAATGGCAACGCCACATCGTCCTACTTCGCCCAGCGCCATGACATCGTCGCTATCAAGACCGAGCAATGTCGGCATGTCGAATGCAGTAGATAGTCCGTCGCCACCTGCCTTGATGATGTCTTTGAAGCGCTTATTGGTGTCATCGGCAGTTCCGAACCCCGCAAACATGCGCATGGTCCACAACTTTGATCTGTACATCGAGGCGTAGGGTCCACGCGTGTAGGGATACACCCCGGGATACTCACTGTCAGCTGACCCGTACACAGGATCTAGTGGAATACCAGACATGGTTTCAAATGCACCAGAACGCAACGGTGATTCATTAAATGCGGTTTCCCACATCTTGCGAGGAGTGCTCATGGAAAGAGATTACCCCTCAGAT
>JAUMDU010000167.1:0-3570 GCA_032121425.1 Ilumatobacteraceae bacterium
CGCACTTGGCTTTACTGCCGCATCAAGTTCTGCGAACAGTGCTTTTTTCACGGCGAGATCTTCCACAACAGACTCAATCACAAGATCGCAATCAGCAAGATCGGAAATCTTGTCGGTTGCAGACAAGCGAGACAAGATTGCTGCTTTGTCGTCAGCGGTGATCTTTTCGCGCTGCACTTGCTTGTCGAGACCTTTTTCCACCGAGGTGATCATTGCTTGTGCAGTGGCGGCGCTACGTGAACGTACGACAACGTCATAGCCAGCTTTTGCAGCAACTTCAGCAAGTCCTGAGCCCATGATGCCCGAGCCACAGATTCCAACTTTTTTCATGTTAATTCTCCCGATATAGGTATCCCGCGAGGCTAACAATGTGACCTGCCATCGCAACAACTGCGACGGTACAAGCTCTTTATTTCTCGGTAATGGTGACCGAGTTGACGGTGACTGTGCGGTTTGGCTTTCCACCCAAACCATCGTCAGTGGGTTGGTGGAGTGCCTGAATGGCCTTGACCACGTTGAGTCCTTGGGTGATTTTGCCGAAGGTGACGTAGTTGCCTTGACCATTGAGAGCCGATGCGTTGGGGCCAGTGACAAAGAAGAACTGGGCGCCACCCGAGTTTGGACCTTGCGATCGAGCCATCACAAGATCACCTTCTGAATACTCAAAACCCGTTCCTTCATCGGCGATTGTGTAACCAAACTTGTCTGAGGCACTAAAGCCACCACCTTGAATGATGTCAAGGGAAGGGTCTGTGCGAAAGATGGTGGTGGTGTCGTAGTAGCGATAACGCGCAAGCGATACAAAGTTGTTCACTGTGCCAGGGGTGTTCTTGGTGTCAAGTTCGACGACCACTTTGCCCTCGGTGGTATCAAATGTTGCGGTGTAAGACTTTGTAGGGTCGATGCAATTTTCCATGGGTCCGCTAAATGAAGCCACTCGCGTGCCTTCGCCCTGCACTGCAGGACATGGGGTGAGTTCACCGGGCTGAGATGTTGGCGGTGCGGTATCAGTTGACGGAGTTGAGTCATCATCGCCCACTACAAGGTTGGCAATGAGAAAGAGTGCTCCCACAACAACGGGTATCCCAAGTCCGAAACGCAGACCACGGCTGCGTACCTTGTTGAGTTTTTGTTTACGGATGCGCTCTTGACGGGCGCGTTCACGGTTTGCCTTCTGGCGTGCTCTTTTATCTGTTCCCACGAATTCGGCAGGTTAGTGGCATCGGGGTAGCCTTTGACAGCAGTGGCACTGATTGTTCAAAAATATGGCGGCACATCGGTCGCAGACCCCGACCGCATTAAGTCGGTGGCGGACCATGTGGCTTTTACGCGCCGCCACGGAAATGACGTAGTGGTCGTGGTTTCTGCCATGGGAAAAACCACAGACACTCTGCTGTCGCTAGCGAATGCGGTGTCCAATGTGCACCCTGGCCGTGAAATGGACATGCTCCTCACAACGGGTGAGCGCATTTCAATGTCGCTCCTTTCCATGGCATTGGCCGGTGTAGGTGTTGACGCTGTCAGTTTCACTGGGTCTCAGGTGGGCATCATTACCGACACCATTCATACCAAAGCAAAAATTCTTGAGATCAAGGGCGACCGTGTGCGCGAGGCTCTGGCTGAAGGCAAAGTGGTGGTGGTTGCAGGGTTCCAAGGAGTCTCCACCGATAGTGAAATCACCACACTTGGTCGCGGTGGAAGTGACACCACAGCAGTTGCATTAGCTGCTGCCCTCAATGCCGATGTGTGTGAGATTTACACCGACGTCACCGGCGTGTTCTCTGCCGATCCTCGCATTGTTCCCCAGGCCCGCAAGCTTCGTCAATTGCAATTTGATGAGATGCTGGAAATGGCTGGCGTAGGAAGCAAAGTGTTAGCACTTCGTTCCGTTGAATTTGCTCGTAATCACAATGTGCCCATTCATGTGCGCTCAAGTTTCACTTGGGAACACGGAACATGGGTGAGCGCAGAGAAGTCACAAGGAGAAAACTCCATGGAAGAACCAATTATCTCTGGTGTTGTACACGATGCCAGTGAATCGAAAGTAACAGTGGTGGGTGTTCCTGATCGACCGGGTGTTTCTGCTGCACTATTTGAGAATTTGGCGAATGCAAACATCAACGTAGACATGATTGTGCAAAACACATCGAAAGATGGTCTTACCGATATTTCATTCACGATGCCAAAAGCAGACATGAATGTCGCCGAGGAGATTGTCTCCAATGTGGCCAAGGAAATCGGTGCACAAGGCGTCACTCACGATTCTGAAATCGCCAAAGTGTCATTGGTGGGTGCTGGAATGAAGACAAGTCCGGGCATCGCCGCAAAAATGTTCCGCGTCTTGGCTGACCACAACATCAACATTCACATGATCTCCACCAGCACCATTCGTGTGTCAGTTGTGGTGTCATCTGCCGATATGGAATCCGCAGTGACATCTCTCCACTCAGCATTTGATCTGGATTCGGGCACTGCGTATTCAGCACCATTACCCGAACGCAAGTAGATCGCCTGCAATACTCAATAAATGGCTCGCCGACGACAAATCATTCCTTGGAGAGCTGCAGGCACTCGCGCAGAGATGCGCCGCAATGCTGATGAAGTAGTGCAAGACACAGGTTGGGTCTTCAATAACGTCACTGGTTCTGCACTCACTCTTGAACAATTTGTCACTACAGGCGATGCAGAAGTTGATGTGTATCTCGATCGATTCGGTTGGAGTGAGATGCCACCCACAATGTCCATTTTGGAAATTGGTTCTGGGATTGGACGTATGACTGCGGCTTTAACACGCCAGTTCCGCACTGTGTTTGCCAGCGATGTTGATGCTGCGTTCTTGGAGCGCTGTCGTGAAACAGTGTCACGTTTTGGTGATGTCACTGCATTGCGCACCGTGCATATCGCCGATGGAAGTTCAGTGAACATAGAAGACAACAGCGTTGATCTCGTGTTCTCGTACATCACTTTGCAGCACTGCAAAGCAAGTGACGCATTACGCCTTACCTCTGAGGCCACTCGCGTCGTCAAGCCTGGCGGTTGGATTGCACTGAACTACCGCACATATGTTGCAGCTGATGCTTTCTTGCTTCCGGCTGGCGCTCTCATGCGAGTGCTGTGGAATGTGCCGGGCGTGGGCCCCAAGTTGTCGCAATGGCGATGGTCCACACGTTTGGGTTGGCAAGCAAACCGTTTGAATCCACGGCGAGTACTGAACTTGCTAGAGACCTCACGAGTGGAGTTTGACGAGTTGGTCATTCTCCATCATCCCGGTCGCCCGGCTTCGCAGGCCACATTTATGGGTGATCCCGTGCGCCAGCGCGATTTAGACGTCGCCAATAAAAGTCATTGGTGGCTGCTCGCTCGCTGCCGTTAGTCTCGTGTGTTATGCGAGTAGGCGTTATTGGAGCAACCGGACAAGTGGGCAGCGTGATGCGCACCCTTTTGGCGCAACGTAATTTCCCGATTACCGAACTTCGTTTTTTTGCCTCTGCACGTTCGGCTGGTTCAACGTTGCCATGGGGTGACGGACACATTGTGGTGGAAGATGCTGCAACAGCTGATCCAAGTGGA
>JAUMDU010000168.1:0-18629 GCA_032121425.1 Ilumatobacteraceae bacterium
TACTTGTTCTTTTCTGAGGAATGGGTTGATGTTCAGCGGGCCAAGGCCATATGTTCTCGATGCAGTGACCGTTCTGCGTGCCTCAGTGGCGCTCTAGAACGAGAAGAGCCCTGGGGCGTCTGGGGTGGCGAAGAACTCGACATGGGCCGAATTGCCGTTGTCCGACGCCCCCGAGGCCGCCCACCTGTCCATGGGCGACCCGTCACACTCATTCCTGAGGTACCGATACCTGCGCACCTCGTAGCCTAAGTACATGTCGTGGAACCGGAAAAAGGTCGTTGTAGCGGTTCCACTCCTCGTACTACTAGTCAGCGTCGTCGGAGGATTGATCTTGAGTCGATCTTCCGATGACGTTGACGCCAATCTCACCAATCCTGGGGTCGTACAGACCCCAGGCATTGGCACCAACGCTCCTTCTTCTGGCAAGACATTTCCCTTCACCGAACTAATCGACATTGCCACTGGGAATACAACCACGCCAGCCACAAATGGCACCCCGATGGTGATCAATTTTTGGTTCTCCACATGTGAGCCCTGCAAACGAGAAATGCCCGCGCTCACCACTGCTGCACAGTTGTATGCAGATGCAGTGAACTTCGTAGGAATCAACCCCAACGACACACGTACTTCGGCCACGGCATTTCTTGAAAAATACAACGTGGATTTCACCAACTATCTCGATGATGGAGATCAACTAGCTGCCGCAGGTGTTGTCAACATGCCCACCACTATGTTTGTAAATGGCGAAGGCAAGATCGTTGCCACGCATGCAGGGGAAATCACATTGGCTGAAATTGAGAAAAAAATCAACAAGTATTTTGGAATCGCCTCATGATTGCGCTCGAAGGAAACTTTGCTTACAGCTTCATCTTGGGTGTGATGGCGGCCATTAACCCGTGTGGTTTCGTATTGTTGCCTACTTATTTGGTCTACTACCTCGGCACAGAATTGAACAGAGGCGAAGAATCACGCGCTGCCACATTGCGACGCAGTCTCGTTGTAGGAAGTGCGGTCTCGGCCGGTTTTGTCGGGCTGTTTCTCGTGGTGGGAATTATTTCGCGTGTGTTCACCAATTCCATTGTCAGCAATTCCAAATATGCATCACTTGTAATTGGCTTACTTCTGGTTGTCATGGGTATTGCCATGTTCTTTGGGTGGAAGCCACCCATTGCACAACCTGATGTTTCTGTTCAACGTCAACGCACTATTTGGAACATGTTTCTGTTTGGCATTGTCTATGCCATTGCTTCTATTGCATGCACAATCGGATTTTTAACGTCCGTCATCTTGGGATCTATCAATCGACAGGGGTATGTGTCGGGCGTACTGAGCATCACGCTGTATGGCCTTGGTATGGGCTTGCTAGTCACATCACTCACAGTTGCCTTAGCTTTTGCACGCGTTGGCCTTCTCACCACATTGAAAAAGAGTTTGCGGTGGTTCGACAAAGTGTCCGCCGGCTTTGTCACTCTCACTGGCGTGTACCTCACCTGGTACTGGTACAGCTCTATTACAAATCGTGGAGCAGGAAGCATTATTTCCCGAGTAGATGGCATACAGACAGATCTTGCTCAATTCCTCGGAGATATTGGCGCAGTCACGCTTGCTGTGGTCTTCAGTGTTGTCATTGTGATTGCAGTATTCATAATTCGTCGGCCACAACGCGCGAGATAAATCCACGTGGAACTCTCTGAATTACTCACTCGACCCGACGTCACAGAAGAGTGTGTGCTGCGTTCCACCTTTGGCTTTATGGCCTTTCACGGAGGTTCACTTGAAGAGATGACCGACGTGATTGCCTCGCGTGCGGCTGCACTTAGCGGTGCTTCGTATTACGGCATTCAGTTGCCCGACAATCTCGAATGGCACATTCCCTCCCACAAAGTCACCGCCGATCAATCACCGTTGCTTGAAACATTTCTCTCACACGTCGACATAGTCATTACGGTGCATGGGTTTGGTCGTCAGGGCTTCTTTACGTCGCTACTTCTCGGCGGAAGAAACAGACGACTCGCTGAACATTTAGGTGGCATCTTGCGCACTCACCTACCCGCATATCGCATCATTGACGAACTCGACGACATTCCACAGAATCTGCGTGGTCTCCACCAAGACAACCCCGTGAATGTGGTGGAACATGCGGGGGTGCAACTAGAACTTCCCCCGCGCGTACGCGGCTCAAGCCCCCTGTGGTGGGATTGGGAAGGCCCAGGCCTCACCCCTCATACTGAGTCCCTTATTGACGCACTCGCGCAGGCTGCCAGCACATGGCAGCACCTCGAAAACTAATCACGGAGCGAGCCGAACTGCGCGCCACACATTGCCGTGACGTGAATAGCGAAAACGATCGTGCAACCGGCTGGGTCGGCCTTGCCAGAATTCAATTGAGTGAACAGACAACACATACCCACCCCAGTTTGGTGGCCGCGGAACATCTCGCCCTGCAAACTGTTCTTCAGTCTCTGCAACACGTTCATCAATCTCTAGTCGTGTGCCAATCACTTCCGATTGTGGTGATGCCCACGCGCCAATTTGTGAGGAACGCGGTCGAGATGCAAAATATGCATTGCTCACCTCGTCTGAGGCCATAGAAATATTTCCTTGAACACGCACAGAACGGTGCAACTGCAACCAAGCAAACGTTGCACTCGCACGTTGATCGCGAGCGATCTGTTGCCCTTTGGAACTCTCACGATTTGAATAGAACGTGATGCCGGTCTCTGAGATATCGCGCGCAAGAACCACTCTCGCGTCTGGGTGCCCATCTTCGTCCAGTGTCGACAGCACCATGGCATTCGGTTCAGCAGCACCTGCTACTTCAGCTTGATCATGCCAACGGATCAACAAATCAATGGGATTGGGCAACAAGTCATCTAAATCAAGACCATCAGTTTCATACTGCAGTCGTCGATCAGAGATTCCCATCACGATGTACTCTAGTTATTCCAAGCTCATCTGATGAGTTTTCGCCAGTCATTTACATCACATTGCTCTGATGATCAAAAGCACCAGGCCATGCTGCTCAACGAGCTAGTTGGCTTGGTTCAAAAACTGCAACAGCACCACCAGATACCACTGACAAAGAAACACTGTGAGGGCCTTGCTTCAATTGTGAATTTGCCAACATAGCGCGATAAGGAACAGCCGCATCCGCCGATGCTCCAGATATTTCGTCAATGAATCCTGCAATGACGCCGTTGACTGTGATCACACCTACTGAACCTTTGGGAATCGGGCGAGACAGTTGGATAGTTCCAGTGATTTCAGCAGGAATATTTGCAAACCTTTCACTTCTAATGTTTGCAAAATCATTCAGCTGGTCAATTGTCCAGGACACGATGGATGACTCGCCCTTTACTGACGCCGAACTTATCTGTTTGCCCATCAACGAGGTGTAGGGGCCAAAACCAAAAATTCCATCTACGCCCCCGCTTATAGAAACGTAAGAGTCGTATAAGGCCACGCGTTCAAGCAGGCTTGTCCAATGTGAACTCATTGTCGTCTTACCCTTATCCCAATTCACCTCACGTATTGGTCGGTCAGGGCATTGTTCTTGTAGGTCCACCCCGTCGTAACGCCATCCTGCATCCAACTGTTTTACAGCTGCAATAGTCGGCACGATGTCTTGGTGCATCACATCACAGTCATTTGTGGAGGCTTCAGTTTGGCTCGGGTATTTAATGAAAAGTGGAATCCGATACAAATCCTCTAATGTTCCCGGTTGATCCGGCTTCACATCACGACGACGAAAAGTTCCTGACTCCATCGAGATGCCATGATCTGCAGTGACCACAATCATGGTTCGGTCCCAATTATTCGATGCCTTCAACTCATCTACAAGATGTCCAATCATTTGGTCAACTGCCGCGTACTGCATCAACAATGCTTGATACTGATGACTCAAAACACCGAGATCTGTGTCGTTGTCGGGCAAAGTCTTATCTTTCACAAACCCCGGATTTGGCGTTCCTGGATACATCCGCTGGTCAGGTGTCAACATCCATGGACGGTGTGGAATCATGACATGTTGAAAGTGAAGAACTGGTTTTACGGAATTTTTAGCACGCTCTACCATTTCCTCGAACGGCGGGATAAGTGAGGCAGGTCCACTTTCTCGATATGTAGATTTCTTTTCACTTTGAGTCTCAGCATCAATGTTTGATTCAAGAACCTGATCCACATCATTTGAATCTCCCTGTCCAGCATTGACGTCACCCCCACCAAATCCACCCCACGCTTGATCGATTGCCGGTAAGTCTTCTCGCAACCCCTGTGGCAACAACTTGTGACCAAGCACAATCACTGCATCTTTCATGAATTGCCGAAATTCAAATGTTCTAGACCCACCAACTTGCTCACTTGAATCTGGAGTCTCGTTTCCTGACGCAGAAGAGAAGATTTTCCCGCAAATAGAATCAGGACATAAAGAAGTGGTGAACTCTCGAACGTCAAAACCAACGTGAGTATTCATCAGAGCAAAAATGTTCTTCTCGTGAACCGCATAGATGGGATTTGAGCCAACTTTAGGATTTAGCCCAGTCAACATAGATGGGACTGCGTCGGTCGTGCGTTGTGAGGGTGACAATGTGTTTCGATACCAAGTAGAAGAGTCGGCCAGCTTTGCAAAACCTGCAAATCGTTCCCTGTTTATTTCCCCACTGGTATTTAAAAGGGGAAATAGCGGTGCTTCATCCAAGACAATCCATACAACAGATACATCTTTGGCGTCGGATTGAAGTGAACTACCGCCACCATTTTGGTTTCCTATGAGATTCACGGCGCCTACTTCAGGAATCCACACAATGTCTTTCACCGCAAGTACGAAACTCAATGCAACGATCAATGCAAGTGAGGACATCCACCTTGTCCAAATTTTTAGGAGGTGAACTTTATGGAACACCCAGAATGCCCCCGCAGCTAGGCACATCACGAGACCAATGTGAATCAACCAAGAGATCCCCGTAATCGAACGAGTCAATAGAAGAAACACCAACACTAGGCAAAGGAATATGAATGCCTGATTGACTAATTGGCGAGCACGTGGAACACACAGACCCACCAATACTTCAACGCCGTAGAGCACGATTGCGGGCACAAAAAGCACCAGCAACATAAATCCCAAGACGCCAATGCCTTCTAATCCAGCAGTGGTGAACACAGCAAGATTTGAGCTGTACATCTGCAGAATCGGTTGACCAATTGCAACAGTTGTAAGAGTTAGATACACACAAAAATGATGAAGCTCAACGTGCCACTTTTTATGATTGCCACTACCAGTGTTCACGGTCATATTCATCACCCGACCAACTCACTTTCTGGCTTATCTACCAAGAAATAGAAGTGGTTATGGCTTTCTCACTACATGGAAAATAGTTCGGGTTCCGCTTGCTAATTTCATCTTTTGACGTACATCAAATCTCTGTGTCAGCAGGCGTTCAAAATTCTCAAGAGTGAAATCATCGTGCACGCCAGCTCTTTTGTTAATGATTAGCTTTTGAACTTTTGGATCGTCAGCGTGAGGCATCTCTATGACTAATTCTGGTGCAATATTCGCCAAGAGTTCAATTTGAGACTCGATAGGGATATTGAAGGTAATAGCAAGATGATGAATGACTGCGAGATAGAGAACCACGTCGGGCTTACCTCTCTCAAATATCCCTGGTCTCTCTTGACCGCGCCAACCTATGCCGCCACCTGCGTCAGACAAATCGACGTGCAGTGGCAAAATCTTTTCGTTGTTTTCCTTACGCAATGTCTGATACAACCGATCAACCACAAGGGGATCTGCATCCATAGCGACTACGTGATCTGAATGAGCTGCGGCTATGCGGCTAAACAGCCCATCGTTACAGCCAATATCCCACACTTGACTTCGGTGTGTCTGAGCGAGAGCGTCACGAACGAACTTTTCTTTCTCGTCCAAACTGCTTTCCACATAGTGATCACGTTCGGAATACCCAGACCACGTTGACTTCCTGTCACCTAGCGACAAATTCTCAACCACCGAAATCAATTTCTTCAAAGTTGCGTCGAGTACAGCTGCGTTCATTCCAGCTTTTGATGCCTCATTCTTAACTTGCACCTCTGTATCGGCAAATCGATTTTGTGCCGCCGCATGAAGTGCGACGTGAATAAAGCGGCCCTTACGACGACGGCCCAACTTGAACGGAAGCAACTTTCGCATGGTGGTTGGATCAATACCATTAACTGAACCACGCAAGAAGGGTTGGAAACCTACTCCTAAATAACCCTGCAACATCAGTGGATAAAGGAAAAGTTCACAGAACTGTCGGTATCCGTACCATGGGTCAGATTTTTCTCGGATCTCAAAAGATCCGATATCAATGAACTGAGGACGAGAACCTACAAATTGAATGTTGTAAGGCGTAGCGTCCTTCACAGATACACCGGAGGCGAGTGCTTCTCGAGTGAGTCGAAGTTGCAGTAGTGCGGCGTCCTTCAACATTGAAAAGGTCCACTCATAGGGATACGAAACGAACGGGAGCTTTGGATGCACCATGGCCCCAACCCATGGTTCAGTGATGCCGTACGCCTTTGGATCGACAAACTGAGAGTCAATCAATACATCTGACTTCAAAAGGTTTTGAAAAAATGGCTTCTTCCATA
This sequence comes from Ilumatobacteraceae bacterium, assembly GCA_032121425.1. Lineage (GTDB taxonomy): Bacteria > Actinomycetota > Acidimicrobiia > Acidimicrobiales > Ilumatobacteraceae > UBA2093. The sequence goes on from JAUMDU010000168.1 coordinate 6,628, forward strand.
CCTCTTCTATGTCTTCAAGACCACGCTGGCTGAACGTTCGCAGCACATTGTCATCATTGATAAAGACCCTGCTCAGTGGGTCACGAAAAGATCCTGAGTCTTGTTGCACAATCAGATTCGATTAGTTGTTGACGCTGTCGCTGTTGTCTTCGCCTTCAACCTTGTCGGCGGGCGACTTCCTGGTGATCTTGGCCTTGAGACGGGCCATTCCCATCTTGACAGCAACAACTGCTCCGACAAATCCACCGGCGAGCGCAGTCACAATCATGCTGCCGGTACCTGCATCCAAATAAGAAATCATGCAACCCACCCTACACGACTACATTGCGTCAAATCTGCAATCCAGGTGCACCATAGCCAACAAAATAGGACATTTTCCCTACTTCAATACTGTGGGCCCAGCTCTGAGATCCTTACCATTGCCGTCAAAATTGAGCACAAGCCCTACCTCATGAGTTCCTTGCGTAAGAAGCCGGTAGTTGATGACTACGTCGAAATTAATCTCTCCCACCGCACCACCAATTTCTGAGATAACACCAGCGGCTACGCCGTTCACCGTAATGATGCCTTCTGCGTTTGCTGGCATTTGTTGACTGAGTCTCATGACGCCTTTTAGTTGAACTGGGATCAGAGCACCGCGTTGTGTGAGCACATTTGTAAATTTCGGAAGCTCAACAATTGACCAAGATGCAACACCAGAATCACTACTGTTTGTCTTCAACATCTGCCCTACCAAAGAAGCAGATCTACCAACGGCTGCAATTCTATCTGTTCCACCTGAGCGCGATACCAAAGTGTCGTATTTTGCAGAACGTTCGAACAGCATTGCGATTGAATTGGCGAAAATTCCCTCACCACTTGGCGATGTAATTTTTCGTGTCGTGTCATTCGGACAATCTGTAGACACATCGCGTCCATCAAAGGTCCAGCCCGTCTCCAAGTTCGTCACCGACAACACAGTAGGTAATACATCCAAAACTGAAACCGTGCAGTCTGTTGTTCCGCCGCTCTTTTGCTTCGGCAACTTAACAAACATGGGCACTCGATAAAGATCGTCAGTAATTTGATTATTACTAAACACTGCTTGTCGTACTTTTGTGCCCGTCTCAAGAGTAAGACCATGGTCTGCGGCAAGAATCACAAGGGACTCGTCCCATACATTTGCCTGTTTCATGTCTGAGATCATTCTCCCCAGCGCAGTATCCAGCAAACCCATTTGCAAGAGATACCGCTGATAGATAGTTCTGCGCTGATCCAAATCGTCTGGCACAACATCTTGAGGCACATCGGGACTATAGATTCGATAGACCCTTTCATCGGGAGTACCTCGCCAAGGACGATGCGGCACCAGCAAGTGGGCTATGTACGCCTCTGGTGTAGTCGCAGCGGTCATTCGCGTCGTCAATTCGGACAAGATGTTCGTTTGATACACCGGCCCCAAAACGCCAAACGTGCGCAACAGGCTCATTCGTTCTGCTTCGTTATTGGCTGATTCGTCAGAATCACTTCCGGCAAACCCACCCCAACCTTCATCAATGCGTGGAAGATTATCTCGAAGTGATTTTGGAAAAATTCGATGTCCAAAAACAACAAGCGCATCTCTCATGAAGTCACGAAACCGAGCGGTATTCCAGCGCTCACCAATTGGCACAACTGATTTACATAGCGATGAAGGACAAAGAGAAGTAATTGGCTCGTAGACATTTAATGGATAAGTATCGGCCAATGCTGTAAAAATGTTTTTCGGGTGAACTGAAGCTAAAGGTAAATCACCTTGTTCTGGAAACAATGACGTAAAAATTGCCGGGACTGCCTGTGCTGTCCAGTTACTCACTCCAATGGCATTTCGGTGCCAAGTTGCATCTTTCGAAAGCTGCGCCAAATTAGGAAAACGCTCCTTGTTGATTTCCCCCTCTGCATCTAATAAAGAAAACAAAGGGGCTTCATCAATCACAATCAACACAACTGGGGGTTTCCCCGAATCGTCTACACCGGTTGAATTTGTCGATGCAATAGGCAAAGTGTTTGGGAACAGTAAATCTTGAGTGTTGTACACAAACACTCCCGTAACAAGTGGTGCCACAAAAGCCAAATACGCAACAAAGGTTTTGGCCCAATTTTTATTATTGATCAACCATACGAGACCACCACCACTCAACAGGGCCGTGATGAATACAAATACAGGATTATCAATACCCAACTGACGTAAAGATGTGAGGATGAAAATCGCACCAAATAGACCCAAAATCAACCGGCGAATCCAGAGACCAGATTTAGGGTGAATTATTCGACCAATGAATTCCAGCAGACACGCAATCAAAACGGGGAAAACTACGACAATGAATACAAAAACCGATATCTCATAGCGACTGACCTTTGCAGAAGAGAAAACAGGCAAGTTCTTGCCATAGAGATCCAGCATTGGTTGAGCTATCGCAATTGTGGAAAGCCCCAAGTACAAAGGAACTGCACGCCAAAAGCTCTCTAGAAAAGCAGCTGTTATGCGCCGACGCAACTTGACCGCAAATCTCAAGAGTTCAGATTGTGTTGTCATGAAGACGCTCAGAGAACGAAAAGAATTGTGTGATCAGATTTTTAATTTTCATTCTTTGAATTACCGTTTATTCATTATGTGTGTGGCGCCACGCATGTACGGCCATAATACTTCGGGGATAGCAACAGATCCGTCTGGTTGACGGAAGTTTTCACAAATTGCAGCCCACACGCGAGGTACTGCAAGTGCAGAGCCATTTAGTGTGTGAGCAATTTCAGTACCTTTTTGCCCAGTGCGCTTGAAACGAATATCTGCACGTCGCGCTTGATAATCGCTAAACCAACTCACACTGCTCACTTCTAGCCAACTATCACAACCCGGTGCATACACCTCAAGGTCGTAGCTGCGATGGTGGCTACCACCCATGTCGCCTGTACAGATTTCGATAATGCGGTACGGCAGACCCAATCCTGCAATTAATGCTTCGGCGCGATTACGCAATTCAATGAGCAATTCTTCTGCTTGCTCTGGCATTGCAAGAGCAAGAATTTCCACTTTGTCGAATTCGTGTGCGCGCAACATGCCACGTGTGTCCCGACCAGCTGATCCCGCTTCGCGACGGTAACAGCTGCTGTAGGCCATAAAGCGCGCGGGAAGTTCCGTGTCTTCTACAACTTCACCGGCATACAGCGATGTAAGTGGTACTTCAGCAGTAGGAATGGCCCACAAGTCGTCGCGCTCAATGGCGTAGGCATCATCAGCAAACTTGGGCAACTGACCGGTTGCTGTGAGTGTTGCTGTAGTGACAAGTGAGGGTGGGCGAATCTCTTCAAATGCATCAGCGTTGCGATCTAATGCGTACTGACACAATGCCCGAGACAAGGTGGCACCAAGCCCTCGTTGCATGGTGAACATAGAACCCGAGATCTTTGTTGCACGCTCGTTATCCAAAATGCCTAATGCAACCGCGGTTTCCCAGTGAGGAACTCGTTGATGTTCTGCAAATGTTGCAGGCATATTGATCGGGCCCTTGAGTACCGGGTTATCGGCATCAGTCGCGCCATCGGGTACATCAGGGTGTGGCGCATTGGGAATGCGCAGCATTACCTGGCGCAGTTTTTCCTCAAGTGATTCAGCCTCTTCTTGGAGAATCTTTTCTCTATCGCCAATGGTGCGGCTACGGCCCATCATCTCTTCTGCCTCTGTCATCTGCTGATTTCGGCGCAGTTGACCCACTTGCTTAGAAATTTCGTTCACTTCGGCCCGGAGCGCATCGCGCTCAGCGGTAATTTCTCGCAATCGAGTATCGAGGGCCACTGCATCGTCGAGTTGTCCCAAAACATCGGGTTTGCCGCGGCGGCTCAAAGCGGCTCGCACACCGTCAAGGTGGGTACGCAACAATCGGACATCAATCACGACCACGAGGCTACCTGCCCATGCTGAGTGGCTACGAGGAGTTTGTTCGTAAGGTAGAGGTATGGCTGTTGTCGTGGAGAATCTCACAGTGCGCTACGGCGAGATCACTGCTGTCCAGGACGTCTCATTTATTGCCCCCACAGCAGGTGTCACGGTCATCTTGGGACCCAACGGGGCTGGCAAAACCAGCACTATTGAAGTATGTGAAGGTTTTCGCACCCCCACATCTGGTTCAGTCTCTGTTCTTGGGCTCCACCCTGGCAATGAGCATCATCAGCTCACACAACGGATGGGCGTGATGTTGCAAGGTGGCGGTGTCTACCCCAGTGCACGCGTCAAAGATGTGGTGTCACATTTCTGTGCCCTGTATGGCAAGAAAGTCAACGCATCCGATCTCATAGAACGAGTAGGTCTCACATCGCGTGCGAAAAGTACGTGGCGTCGGCTCTCTGGTGGAGAGCAACAACGTCTCTCGTTGGCACTTGCACTTGCTGCACAACCAGAGATTTTGTTCCTTGACGAACCTACATCCGGCGTCGACATTGACGGCCGCGACACAATTCGCGCCATCATCCATGAAGCAGCCCAGCAAGGCACCACCGTTGTCTTGGCTTCCCACGACATGGCTGAAGCACAAAGAGTTGCTACTCATGTTGTGCTCTTTCAACAAGGCAAGGTGATTGCCAATGCACCTCTTGCAGAGATCACGCAACCTCGTAAAAGATTGCGCTTCACATCCACGGACACCTTGGACACCCTGGCGTTATCGCAAGCCATCGGAAGTCTGGTGAACCATCTGGGCGATGGTGTCTATGAAATCACCGCTGAATCATCAGCTCGACTCGTGGGACGCATCACCCAATGGCTCGGCGATCAACAACTTCCCTTACGCGGAATTGATCTTGGGGAAGAAACTTTAGAAGATGCATACCGCCGACTCACGGGTGGTGCACAATGACACGAATTTTTGTGCAGTTGCGCGCAGAGTTGTTACTGCTTGCTCGCAATGGTGAACAACTACTTCTTACTCTTGTGATTCCCGTAGTGTTGTTGTCTTTTTTTGGCACTGTTGACATTTTGCCCACCGGAGATATTGATTCCATTGATTTCTTAGTCCCAGGAATCATTGCAGTGGCGATTATGTCCACCTCAATGGTCAGTTTGGGAATTGCCACAGGTTTTGAGCGTTCCTATCAAGTACTCAAACGGCTTGGCGCCACACCACTGACGCGAGGCGAATTAGTAATCGCCAAGATACTCACAGTGTTTGTAGTGGAACTTGTACAGATTGCTGTCTTGTTGCCGATTGGATTCGCTCAGGGCTGGAGGCCAGATGGGTCCACCATGGCATTGGCAATTGTCGCGGTTTTGCTGGGCACTTCTGCCTTTGCAGGTCTTGGTCTTATCTTGGCGGGATCATTGCGTGCAGAAATCAATCTCGCTGCACAAAACGCCCTGTACTTGGTGTTGTTGTTGCTGGGTGGAATGATCATCTCGCAAGATTCACTTCCTGGGCCCATGGCCAGCATGTCAGAAGCACTTCCCTCGTCGGCATTGGCGGAACTTCTTCGCTCGTCACTTAATGGGGACGGACAGCTTCTGGTACCTGCAGCAGTCCTAGCGGTGTGGGCAATACTTGCTCCACTTATTGCTGCGCGTCGCTTTCGTTGGTCGTAGTTAGTCGTTCAATTGCAATGACATAACTGTCACATCATGATCAGACAATCGAGTCACTCGCAATGAGGCCCAGCCCATTTTTTCGTACCAGGGTGCACCGTGTTCGGTGTAGAGATACACAGCAGAAAACCCAAGGTGTTGGGCACGTGCCGTCAATGAATCAATGAGTGCTTCACCAATTCCTTGTCGACGCGCCCACTCCGCAACAAATACTGCAGCAATCCACGGTCCAGGTTCTGTGGCATCGGGTAACTCATCGTCTGCAATCAAAGACGCAGTGCCCACAAACTCATCGTTCAGCAATGCAGCGTGCACCACAGGAAGTGAATTTGCCGAATCAGCAGCGTTGTACAGATTGAGATACCAATCAACGGTGTCATAAGGAAAATCTCTCTTCCATTGCTCCACTGCCCAACGAGCAGACTGCAATCGAACATTGTTGTCCTGTGGCATTGGCCCAATGATGAGCGCCATAGGTATCTCTATGCCGACGTTGAGGGGGTTTCCGGCGCAGGTTTGCTACGGCCGAAAGCGGCTTCTACTTCTTCAAAAGTAAGTGGTGGTTCAGTTCCCACAATCTCTTCATCGGGCATTTCGCGCGACTTGTCATAAGACTGTTCAGCGTAGAAATTTCCAATGAATCGGCGGAAGAAAATACCAATGATGATGATCCACATAAAGATCGATCCACCAAGCTTCATGATCCCACCGGCAGCCTGTTGATCGCTCAACATGCTCACACCCCACACGCGCACTCCATGGTCATAGTGGTCGTACACCGCACCTTCGGCGAAGGTCAACCAACCAGCCGGAATTGTGGGAATGAGAGATGTGCCAAAGAGATAAATCATCTTTGCTCCATCGCTCATACGCCACTCGCGAATTGGGCCACACACAGGAGTCCAGAACATCAACGAGGTAAAGACAACCAGAACGTGTAGTGAGTAGTGAAGCGGTCCACCTTCGGCACTCTTATTCACCAACGCAGGCGTATGAGTGAGCAATAACGTCAAGTTATAGACCACAACACCCACCACGGGAAGTGTGAGTGCCCGCACTACGCGATAGGTCTTGCCGTTTCCAATAAGGATGCGAAAGAGCCACTCAGGCGTAGCCAACAATGCAAGTGGTGGCACCATGTAGGAAAGGATCATGTGTTGCACCATGTGCATGGAGTACAAATACTCCTCCGCAATGTCATGCATTGGCCAATCGCTTGCGAGCCACAACAGCGCGATCATCACGATGAACATGCGCAGCTGGAACTTGGAGATGACCTGGCCTTCAGGGGCTACCTTGGGGCCCACCACTTTGATGGCGTAAATGAACGCCGCAACAAGTCCGCCCACCAACATCCACACCTCAGGGTGAGGCTGAAAGCGCCAGGGATTTGTATTGACTTCTGCGATTATGCCGAGGGGGGACACGGCAAGACTTCCTTTTCCTACATGAAGAACTTGAACGTTGCCAGCGCCGTGAAATACACGAAGAGGGCAAGTCCAAGGCCGATGTAAAACATCAGACTAAAGAGTTTGTTATCAAACTTGAGGTGCATGAAGTACGACACGACCATGAAGAACTTCACCACCATCATGATGATCAATGATGGAAGGAAGAGTGGTCCGAAATCTACGTAATACGTTGATACTTCTAACGCGGTGATCGCAGCAAGAATGAGTGCAATCTTGATGTAGCCCGCATCAGACATCCCATGTTCATGGGCTTCTTCGTGTGACTCAGTAGCTGTGCTCATGTTCTCCCCTTTTCGATCAGGCCGGAATCAGATAAACGAGTGTGAAGATGATGATCCACACCACGTCCACGAAGTGCCAATACAAGCCCACAATTTCCACTGATTCTGCCTTGTCGCCAGTGGCACGGTTCTTTTTCAAGATGCCCACTGTGGACAGCAACATAATCACACCCACTGTCACGTGGACTCCGTGGAAACCCGTCAAGGTATAAAAGCTCGACGAGAAAAGACTCGTGGAGAATCCAAGACCTTCACGGTAGAACGCTGTGAATTCATAGATCTGGCCACCCACAAAAGTGGCGCCCAAGATTGCTGTCACAAGCAGCCACAAGTTGGTACGTGAATAATCCTTGCGTTGTGCCGAAGTCACGGCGAGCACCATGCTCAACGACGACATCAACAACACAAAGCTCGACACCGAAGTGAACGGAATATCAAAGATTTGTTCTGGGTGCGGGCCATCGGAAACGCGGCCGCGATAGAGCATGTAGGTGGAAATCAATCCACCAAACAACAAGCACTCAGATCCCAAGAAGAGCCACATGGCCAACTTGTTGTTTGAAATACCTGTTGATGAATGTCCGTGATCAGCTGCGTGATCAGCGGAGTGTGTTGCGGTCTCAGCCAATTGGAGCAATCTCCTTCGTGCTGCCATCTACTGATGGCGGATCGATTTCTGAATCGTCTGCGACGGAGGGCTCAAGCACCCAACCAAAGACGGAGAAGAGCAAGATGGCGGCACCCACAACCATGACGGGCGTGCCGTAGACAACACCCATACACAGCACACCAATGCCCAGTGCCAATACCAACGGCCAGTACGAAGGTGATGGCAAGTGAATATGCGCATCTGCGGCATCTTCTTCTGCCTTCACCACTTCTTCACCTGTGGCAATTGGGCGCATGGTGTGTGTTGCAGTGTCTTCTTCATACTTGCGATGGAAGAACTCATCGAGATGATGAATCACGGGAATGCGATCAAAGTTGTGTGGCTTGGGTGGGTTGGTTGTAATCCACTCCAATGTGCGTGCATCCCAAGGATCTGCAGGGGAAGCTTTACCCTTCTTTGCGGTGTACACGATGTTGATCAAGAAGAACAACACACCAACTGCCAACACGAACGACCCGATTGACGCAATCAAGTTCCAAAATCCGAGGTTAAAGAATCCTTCACCGGCACGTGCTTCAGTCCACACGTACATACGACGAGGCTGACCTTGTAGGCCAAGGATGTGCATCGGCCCGAAAGTCATGTTCATACCAATGACCATGAACCAGAAGTTCCACGAACCAAGCTTTTCGTTCAACATCTTGCCGAACACTTTTGGCCACCAGTAATAGAAACCTGAGAAGAGACCAAACACCATGCCACCAAACAACACGTAGTGGAAGTGAGCAACGATGTAATACGTATCGGTCTGTTGGGTGTCAGACGGTGCAACAGAGTGCGTCACACCGGACAAACCACCAATGGTGAACAAGGTAACTAAGCCGATGGCGAACTTCATCGCGGTGGTGTACCAAATCTTGCCGCCCCACATTGTGAGCAACCAGTTGAACACCTTCACACCAGTAGGAATTGCAATTGCCATGGTGGCAATCGAGAACACCGCAACCGATACAGGCCCAAGACCTGAGGCAAACATGTGGTGAGCCCACACACCGAATCCCACGAGACCAATTGCTGCACCTGAGAACACCACGAACGGATAGCCGAACAATGGCTTACGCGAGAACGTAGGCAACACCTCAGAAATGATTCCGAATGCCGGCAATACCAACACGTACACCTCGGGGTGTCCAAAGATCCAGAACAAGTGTTGCCATAGCAACGGATCCGCGCCTTGAGAGACATCGAAGAAGGTTGCGCCGTACGAACGCTGGAACATCAAAAGAACAAGCGCCACAGTGATCACGGGAAGAGAGAACACCAGCAGGAACTGCACCACCAAAATCATCCAGGTGAAGATTGGCATCTTCATCAAGGTCATTCCTGGTGCACGCATGTTCAACACGGTGACAATCAAGTTGATAGAGCCAATGAGTGACGCAAGACCTGCAACCTGCAAACCAAGAACCCAGTAATCCACGCCGTTACTTGGCGAGAACACTGGACCAGAGTTTGGTGCATACATGAACCAGCCGCCATCGGCTGCGCCGCCTAAGAACCATGATGCGTTCAGAATTAATCCGCCCACCACAAGCAACCACAAAGAAAGTGCGTTCAAACGGGGGAAGGCCACGTCGCGTGCACCAATTTGTAGTGGCAAGAAATAGTTTGCAAATGCAGCGGCCATGGGCATGGCAAAAAGGAACACCATGGTGGTGCCGTGCATGGTGAACATCTGGTTGTACTGGTCAGCACTAAGAATTCGGCCATCTGGTGCAGCGAGTTGCAAACGAATGAGAAGCGCTTCCACTCCACCCACGATGAAGAAGAACAACGCAACAACGCCGTACATGATGCCGATCTTTTTGTGATCGACAGTAAAGAGCCACTCGCGCCAACCCGATGATGCCACCGGACGTTTAATGACGCCATACGCCTGCGACGGAGTCACTACTGCCGGAACAGTTGTGGTTTCGGGTCTTTCGATGATTGCCATGGTGATCTCCGATTACTTCAAAGTGAGTAGGTAGGCAACGAGTTTGTCGATGTCGTCTTCGGTTAATGCCAGGTATGGCATGCCGCGATATTTTCCATCGCTAGGTCCAAGCAGATTGGGTTCTGCATACATCGGTTTCATTGCTGGTGCATTACGCAGCCATGCACGTAGATCTTTTTGGTTCAAACAATCCTCAGTGACACCATTGAGATATGCCTCGCCAAACTTTTCACTTGGAGCGCCCCACACATTTGCACGGCACTTCTGGTTAACCAGGTCAAACTTTGCGCCAGCAAAAGTATTACGCGTCATCAAAGCGGTGAGGTTTGGCGCTGCACCTGAATATACATATTCATCGGGTGCAGAAATAATGGGCTTACCTTGTGCATCTAATAGACCGTTGACTTGATGACAACGTGCGCACTGGGCAATGTAGACAGCTTCACCTTCTGCTTCTACAGTTCCTGCAGCGGGTGGAACATATGCCTTTTGTTGATTAGCAACCCACTTGGCGAAATCTTCTTTTGAAAGCGCAATTGCTTCCATGCGCATGTTGGCATGTGAGAGACCACAGAACTCCGCGCACTGACCTGCGTAAATTCCTGGTTCATCGGCTTCAAGACGCAACAAGTGCACTCGACCAGGAACTGCGTCTTTCTTACCGTTCAGCGCGGGGATCCAGTACGAGTGAATGACATCGCGACTGGTTTCACGGAGAAGAACTTTTGTGCCAGCAGGAAATACCAATTGACCTGACGTCACGATCGGCTGATTGATGCCCAACTCTGGTTGCACTGGATAGTCGTATTCCCACCACCACTGTTGACCAGTGACGTTGATGACAATTTCAGTGTCTTGTGTTTCGGCAAGATCGAAAATGGTGCGGAATGTGAAAACACCTACAACACTCAAGATGAGTGCAGGAACCACAGTAAGCGTGATCTCCATGTATGGCTTGCCGTGTCCTTGCGCAGGAATAGCTTGACCACGATCTTTGAACTTCCAAAAGATGTACAGAGCCAAGCCCAAAACAATTGCGCCTACTACGTAGGCGATCGGGAAGACCAAGTTGTCCAAATCATGGATCATCTCGGCATTGGGGCCTTTGGGTTCCCATGTGTCCTGAGGAGCATTTTGTGCACAGCCTGCCAAAGTGGCACTAGCGGCGATACCAACAAGGGTTCCCAGAATGCGACGACGCGATGACTTCACGCGACTTACGGTATCCATTGACTTCTCCGTTGTGATGGGTTCGTTGATGTGGCTCACGGCACCACCAACTTGATCTGTCCGTTAGCACCAGGCACTGTGAACGAATACGGCTCGTCCGCAGTGGCTGGTTTTGGAATGGTCAGGGTGAGAACTTGTTCCTGGCCTTTGCCGGTGAGTTGGGTGCATGTTCCAAGTTCTTCCACCACTTCGGTGTCGCCTACCTTTGCCGAACCCAAGTTCACCACGAGGCGACGCTCAGATTTATCCAGGTTGCGGAACAGCACCGTGGTCGAGTTCATGCGTGGAATGGTGATGGTGTCAACTTTGCGGTCAAGACCGATCATCTTTGCGGACACTTCGTTGTTCTCCACGGTGATGGTTGCAATCACAGAAGTACGCAAAGGAACTTTGTTGTTTGCGTGCTTGTCGTAATACTTCGAAGCCTCTTCACCGCATTCACGATGTTCGATAGCGAAATGATCTTCGCGCGCAGCCTCAATGAGTTGTTCACGCTCACCACTGATGGCACTCACGATGCCGGCAACTGCCAACAGTGCGATAGCTAAGGGCAACACAACACTGAGTGCCTTCTTGCGCAGATTGGTGCGGGATGAAAACACAAAACCAAGACCAAAAATAACTGCGGCGACCAGCATGAAAAATATGGTGGCGACATCTTTTGAAGTAGCAAGGAAGATGCGTGAGAACAAAAATGCCACGACAATGGTGAGTACTGCAGACAATCCTGGATACTCAATGCCACCAAGAACTTTTGCACGCACGGTGCTGTTGTATGCAGGATCAGCAGAAGCGCGGTCTGCCCAGCCCTGGATCATCCACTCAA
>JAUMDU010000169.1:0-4529 GCA_032121425.1 Ilumatobacteraceae bacterium
GTTCTTCACACATTGCAACTCCCGGTGTGGATTGTGCCGACACATTATGCAGGCACAACATCGTCTGAGTATTTACAACACCTATGTGAAGGCCTTGATCCTTCTATTGAAGTGATGTGGACGGGTAATGCAGTGGTGACGGACACAATTACCGCTACTGAAGCACAAGAAAGAAAAACCGTCACCGGCAATCGATCTCCACTTTTATGGGACAACACCCCCGTGAATGATGCACGCATGCGGGGGCATTTGCATCTCGGTCCTTACATGGGTCGCGAGCAAGCATTACGCGATGTCTGTTCTGGCATTCTTGTGAACCCCATGGAAGAGTTCCGCGCATCACTTGCAACGCTGACATCTGCAAGTGCATGGTTCAACGGGCAAGACCATGTTGAGGCGTGGCGCAAATATGTTGAACAACAAGGCCTCATGGTGCTTGCCCAAGCCACTGCCTATAGGGGAGATGATCATTGGCCTGGCGAGTCTCCCTCGCGGCAATGGTGGGAATCGGTGGGGCAGATGTCGGTAGATGATCCCCAGTTAGAGCCATGGGTCAGTTCGGCCCAACAAGGGGCACGGCTTGCATTAACCGCGTTGTCTGTATTGGAAGCACCGGCACCGCTTACTCAACGAGAAAAGAGTTCAGCTCTGCACCGTTTGATGGGCTGGGGGCAATACACATCGCGAGCAGCTCGCACCTTTGGTGCGGGGCCGCGTATCCGACCAATAGCTACACAAGATGACAATGGCAAGTTCGTCTTTGACCCAAGTTCCATTACTGAATCTGTATCGCTTGTGGACGACCTTGTTCGCCAAGCACTACGCGTACTTCAGAGATGATTCTCAGTCATTCTCGATAGTGTGAAGGGCATGTCAGGCAGCTCTCATCATCATGGATCTGTAGAGGTCGCCGACATCGCACATCACGTTGCCACCCAGTTGACAGCAATCGGTCAACGATTCACATCCAATCGCCGCGCCATCGTCACCACACTCACTGCCGCACAACGACCCTTATCTATTCCGGAAATTCTTGAAGAGACTGGCCTTGCGCAATCGTCGGCATATCGCAATCTCACTGTGTTGGAAAACGCCGGCGTTGTAGTGCGTGTGACCTCAACAGATGAATGGGCGCGTTTCGAATTGAGCGAAGACATCACCGGACACCACCATCACATGGTGTGCCATTCATGTGGCTTTGTCGATGACGTGCGCATTCCCGATGAGATTGAACATGAACTCGATGTAGCCCTTGCGCGCGTTGCAGCAAAGGCAGGTTTCCAAATGGCCCATCACCGACTCGATGTCGTAGGAGTATGTAAAACATGTCGCTAACACACGACACCACGCAGATCATTCCGCCCCTGTTGCCGGGTCGTCTCGTCCACATTGACGGGCGTGGTGAATTCTTCGTACGTCATCATCAACACCCAGACCCCACACGGCCCACCGTGTTGTTGTTGCACGGGTGGACAGCATCGGTAGATACACAGTTCTTCACTGTGTATGAAGAACTTGCCGAACATTTTTCTCTCATTGGAACAGATCACCGTGGTCACGGTCGCGGTTTACGCCTTGCACCAAAGTTCACCTTGGAAGATTGCGCCGATGATGCAGCCGCAGTTGCGCGTCATCTCGGTGCAACATCGGTCATCACATTGGGCTATTCAATGGGTGGGCCAATTAGTTCTTTGGTGTGGCACCGCCATCGTGATTTAGTACGTGGCATGGTGTTACAGGCAACTGCAATGGATTGGAACTCCACTCGTGCAGAGCGTGTGCGTTGGACTGTAGGAAAGTTCTTTGGTTTTGTCTTTCGTAACATCGCAACGCCACGTTTTGTAGGCGGGTTCTTGCGTAAAGCAATTCCACGAGGTCATGAAATGCGCCGCTATGTGCCATGGGTATTGGGCGAAGTACGCCGCAACGATCCGTGGTTGGTGCAACAAGCAGGGCAAGCACTCTCTAAATTTGATGCTCGCACGCTTGCACCCACCGTAGATGTGCCGACTGCATTTCTTGTGACCACACAAGACTCCGGTGTGCCACCAGTGAAACAACGCGCCTTTGCAGATGCATTACGTGCTGAAGTGTTCGAGTTGCATGGCGACCATTTTGCATCTATGCAGATGCCGCGCGAGTTCTCCGACCTTACGCGTCGTTGCTTGGAGAGCGTGGCGACTCGGCTGGTGTAGCGCCAGACTCTAAACGGTCCAGAACTTCAGAGATTCTCTCGATGTGTTCGCGTATGTCTTCCATTGTCACCACATCGGCAAGCGCCAAACGCACACCAGCTAATTCACGTGCTAAATACTCAGTATCTGCTTGTGTGCGTGCGGCCATTTCACGGTCACGTTGTAGTTGCTCACGTGCGCGATCTTCTTGGCGGTTTTGTGCAAGAAGAATCAACGGCGCTGCATAGGAAGCCTGCAGCGACAAAATCAGAGTCAAGAAAATGAACGGGTAATCGTCAAACGGCGCGATGTTCAACACATTGACAGTGACCCAAAACGCAACAAGCACGGTTTGCATCACCAAGTAACGGCCCGTTCCTAAGAAACGAGCAATGGTCTCGCTGAATTGACCGAATGCATCAGGGTCGTAATGCACGCCCACTCGACGATGGTGTCGTGGGGTAGTGAGATCTCCGCGGCGCTTCATTGCTGTGCCGCCTGTCGTCGGCGCTGACGCCAGTCAGCGGGAAGCATGCGGTCCAACACGTCGTCCACAGTAATTGCGCCCAATAGATGACCGGCTTTGTTACACACAGCAACGGCCAACAAGTTGTACGAGGCCAAGAACTCTGCCACTTCACGATCAGACAATTCAGGTGACACGGTGGGCTCGTTCGACAAACAACGGCTCAACTCGGTGCTGGGCGGTTCGCGCAACAAACGCTGCATATGCACGACACCCAGATAATCACCTGTGGGTGCCCTAAATGGTGCTTGGGTCACAAACACCTGCGCTGCAATGGAGACCAACCATTCGGGGTCGCGAATCTGCGCCAAAGCTTCTGCCACTGTGGCATTAGGGCCCATGATGATGATCTCAGGTGTCATCAGTGCGCCTGCAGTACCTGGCGCATACGACAACAACGTGCGCACAACATCTGCGTCTTCGTCGTCCATTGCTTCCAACACCCGCGAGCGTTGTTGTGCGGGCATCTCTGCCAACAAGTCAGCAAGGTCGTCAAATTCCATTTCTTCCAACACATCAATCATGCGTGCCATGTCGAGTGTGGCAATCAAAGACAACTGTTCGCTCTCTGGCAATTCTTCCAACAAGTCGGCAAGACGATCATCTTCCATTTCGGTAGCAAGAAGTTGACGCTGTGCAAGAGGCAACGCACGCACAATGGCGGCCACGTCACTTGGGTGCATATCGCGCAAACGCGCAGCCTCGGCAGCCATTTCGGTAGCAACGGCAAACAAGCCGCCCACTTCATTCCATTCAGTCAAGCGATATGTACTTCGACGACCAAAAATGCCGTTGCGCGTGAGGCGCACTTTGGCAACTTCCCAGCCCGCTTCGCGATTACTCAAGGTGGGGCGCAATGCAACATCGCTTACCGTTTCGCCGTGCACGCGCTTGTCAATAATGTCGGCAGCCAATAGATGTTCACCGTCGCGAGCCT
Organism: Ilumatobacteraceae bacterium; assembly: GCA_032121425.1. GTDB lineage: Bacteria > Actinomycetota > Acidimicrobiia > Acidimicrobiales > Ilumatobacteraceae > UBA2093. The sequence continues at coordinate 3,638 of JAUMDU010000169.1, forward strand.
TAAATGGGTTTAAGTCCACGTCCCAACTGCGCAAACGCGCACCTTCTGGGTCTAGAGACACCACACGGTTGGCGTTCACAAAAATACGACGACGCTGGCTGGTTGCCACAAAACCCGTCACGCGTGGGGCAGTGCCGCTACGGCCTGGAACCACCACAATGTCGTCAATGCGACCAATGGGTGCACCGCCGGCATCCAGCAATGGCAAGCGCATCACTCGAAATGCATAAATAAGGTCACTTGCCATAGTGCAAGGGTACTTCTCACTAAGGTGACGTACGTGCCGCAATTACCACTTGGTCGTATTCCGCGCACACCCTCACTTGTCATCCGTCCACTCATCGCAGACGATGTTGCTCATATTCTTGAACTTCAACAGCTGGCCTATGCCGGGTACTACCTTGAATCCGCTGAGAGCTTCACGGTCAAGATTGCCGCCGGCGCCGAGACCTGCTTTGGTGCATGGTTCGATGGTCAGCTCGTGGGGTATCTGGTCGCGGTGCCGCTCCGAAGCGACGGACCACTCGATCTGAACAGCACCCAGCTTGAACCCACCCCCATGAGCGAGGCTGAGATTCTCTATATTCACGACCTCGCCGTTCGCCCAGAGCGCCGCAAAACAGGCCTGGGCGATGTGCTTTTGGTCCATCTCTATGATTCAGCCAGTCGATATGGCATCGAGGCCTATTCGTTAGTGGCAGTCCAGAACTCCTCGGGCTATTGGGCCCAGCGCGGGTTTGAGATCCAAGAGGGTCTGCCAGCAATCGGGTATGGACCCGAGGCAGTTCGTATGTCGCGCCGATAGTCTGAAGCCTGCCTTTCGGGGACGTAGCTCAATTGGTAGAGCGCCTGCTTTGCAAGCAGGAGGTCGTGGGTTCGATTCCCATCGTCT
>JAUMDU010000170.1:0-9435 GCA_032121425.1 Ilumatobacteraceae bacterium
CAAGTAGCGTCAGTGAAGCCCCTATGACCCCTGAACCTGTCGCGCACACACACAAAAAGACCCCAAAGCCTGGAACTATCCGGGCTGCGTTGTCCTATCGCGATTTTCGATTGATGTGGCTCTCGAGTGTGACGTCGAGTGTGGGTGTATGGATGCAGCAAGTGGTCTTGCCTGCATACATCTATGCACGAACAGACAGCGCCTCAATTGTGGCTCTTTTTGTCTTTGCACAACTTGGACCACTTCTCCTCTTGTCGATACCTGCAGGCGTGATGGCCGACAAGTTCGAGCGAAAAAAATGGCTCGTCTTTGCACAAAGTATTCAAATGGTGGGCTCCATTCTTTTGGGAATTTTTACATCCTTTGACGGATCGCTACTCATCTTGTTTCTTGCACAACTGACAGTGGGCATCGGAAACTCATTCAATGCACCAGCATTCTCAGCGGTACTCCCCAGTTTGGTGAAGCCGCAAGATTTAGGGGGGTCCATCAGTTTGTCATCAGCGTCGGTGAATGGTTCACGGGTACTTGGCCCCATATTGGCAGCGCTACTTATGAATTTGGGCGTGGATACGCATTTCATTTTCTTCATTAATGCGAGCACGTATCTCATCGTGATGACAGCTGTTTTACGCATCACACTTCCTGGGTTCACACGAAGTTCAGAAAAGGGTCTCAAGTCATTCACATTGGGATTACGTATCGCTAAATCGCGCAAAGCAGTGGGAAGAATTCTGTTGACGATGTTCTCGTTCTCGCTTTTGAGTCTTCCTTTTGTGGGTCTTTTCCCTGCAGTTGCCGAATTAACCTTTGACATTGCTGCCGACTCACCAACATATAAATGGTTGTATGCGACATGGGGACTTGGTGCAATGTTTGGAGCCTTATCGATTGGTTCTGTGCTATCTGCAGTCGACAAACGTAAAACCGCAAGATTTGGCTTTGTCTATTTCGCCATAGCTCTTGTTCTTTTTGCATCTGCACCGAATACTCCACTGGCATTTGTAACCGGCTTCATTTTGGGTACTTCTTATTTCTCCACAACAACAGCTCTGATGACTGTGTTGCAAAGCCGACTAGAACTTGAAGTGCGTGCACGCGTTCTCTCTTTGTGGTTCATGGCCTTTGGTGGCACTGTGCCGCTTGGCAACATTGTTTTTGGCCCCATCATGGACTCGCTCGGTGATGCTCGATACGTGCTGTACTTTGGCGCCCTGTGGGCACTTTTCCTCGCATGGTGGTGCAACATCGAAGCTATCGATGCGCGCGAACACGACATTGAGTCGGTCTAGTCGGCCGTCAGTAGCGCCACTACGCGCTCCATGCGTGTCGCACGCGAACCTTTCACAAGCACGACATCATTTTCTTGTAGTGAAAGACGCGCGACAACTTCGTCTATTGAGATTGTCTCTGCGCCATACAGATCGGTGTCAATAGCCAAAACGCGAATTCCTAAATCTTGTGCCACCTGGGCAATATGGCGATGGGCAACTTGTGATTCAGATACTTCAAACATTTGCCCCAACACCGCAAAACGACGATGTGCATCACTGGCAGCCAACACATGCAATGCCGCAATCATCGACGATGAATTTGCGTTGTAGGCATCATCGAGAATGCGCGCACCGCCCAAACCATTGCGCCAAATGACTCTGCCTGATTCAACGGCCTCACGACCAACACCTGATACACATTTTTCAAGACTCATACCTGCAGTGATTCCCACTGCTATCGCAGCAGCTGCATTTGCAGCCATATGTGTCCCTGGTAGACGTGGTGTTGCCTCTGCAGATTCTCCGTCGTAGTCAAACCGTGTACGAATACGACCGTCAACAAGGGTTTCCAATGCTGTCCAACGAACATCTGCCCCTAGAGCTGATCCGTAGGTCATCACACTGGCCCACGTGCGAGAAGACATTGCAGCAACTCGTGCATCATCCACATTTAAAACTGCCGTGCCATTTTCTGGCAGTGATTCAATGAGTTCTCCCTTTGCACGAGCAACCCCATCAAGGCCACCCACCCGCTCGGAATGTGCATCACCCACATTGGTAATCACCCCAATGCTGGGGCGAGCAATGTCACACAATCTCTCAATTTCGCCAAACCCACGCATACCCATTTCCACGATTAACGCATCACAATTCTCTGGAGCGTTAATCACCGTGATGGGCACTCCAATGTCGTTATTCAAAGACTGACTCGATGCATACACATGAGTAAACCCTGCATCTAAGACGGCTCGGATTGAATTTTTTGTGCTTGTTTTCCCTGCAGAGCCCGTAATTCCCACCACACGTTGGGCCACGGTGGCAGAAAGCTGCTCACGACACATCTGGCCCACCAACGCCAAGGCAGCCAAAGTGTCATCCACTTCAACACAGGTCAGTTGATCAATACTTCGGCCTCGTTGCACGAGCGCGAAGCGAGCTCCTTGCGCATGTGCCGAAACCAGGTGATCGTGTCCGTCGCGTTCTCCCACAATGGCTACAAAAGCTTGCTTCGGCTCAAGTACACGAGAATCAAAGCCAAAACCTTGGGCATCAGTGTCCAGTCCAACCAGTGTTCCAGAAACTGCACGTGACACATCGGAGGCTGTGATGCGCATATTCACACCCTAGTGGCGAGTACCGTCGTGTCGATGGACATCGCCACGCCACAGACAACGTTGGTTGTGATTTTTGGGGGTCAGTCTGCAGAACACGACGTCAGTTGTGTGACTGCAGCCCACGTCTTACGCGCCGCCAATCCTCAGAATTACACCACCGTCGCAATCGGCATCTCCACCGACGGAACATGGCATCGGCCCCAGCTTGCACAATTGCATCATGGAGGCATTGACCCCACTGCTATACCAGAGCGTTTGAGTGCCACTGGCCCCGCCACATCTCCAGATTTTCTTCAGCAATTCGACCCATCACAACCAGTAGTCATCTTTCCCCTCATTCACGGACCATTAGGTGAAGACGGCACCTTGCAAGGAATGTTGGAGATGATGAACTTGCCCTACGTGGGCAGTGGTGTTCTCGCCTGTGCAGTCGCCATGGACAAAGCAATGGCAAAAACCGTATTTGCACAAGCAGGCATTCCACAGGTGCGTTACGAAGTTCTTCGCGAAGATCACGTCTCTGATTCATCTCTTGCAGCAATTGCTGAGGTGTTGGGGTATCCCATGTTTGTGAAGCCCGCCAACATGGGATCATCTGTCGGGGTGTCAAAAGTGGTGAACAGTGAAGAGCTAATAGTCGCTGTTGAACATGCTGCGCGCTATGACGAATGGATTCTCATTGAAGAAGCTGTCATTGGACGAGAATTAGAAGTTGCAGTACTTGGGAATCGATCACCACGCGCATCAGTAGTGGGAGAAATTGAACCGGGTCACGATTTTTATGATTATGAAGACAAATACGTCACCGATGCTGCCTCACTACACATTCCGGCTCGAATTTCTCCTACGGAAAGTACCGAACTTCAACAATTAGCTATTGATGCGTACCTGTCGCTTCGCTGCGAGGGACTCGCCCGTGTTGATTTCTTCTACGAAGAAAATGGTCGTGGATTTCTTTTGAATGAGATCAACACCATTCCTGGATTCACACCCATATCGATGTATCCCAAATTATGGGCTGCAAGCGGAATGGAATACCCAGAGTTAATTGATGAACTAGTGATGCTCGCTCAAGAACGACATGGGCGACAAAAAAGATTCACTCAGCGCTGAATCATCAACGATTAGCGGCTGGAATTTGAATTTTTTGTCCGAGCAAAATTGTCACAAGACCCCCTGGTGCCCAGCCGTTTGCAGAGCGCAATGACGCCTCTGTGACGCAGAAACGTCCGGTGATGGTGAAGAGGGAATCATTGCGTTGCACTTCATAGGTACCCCCATTTTGAGGTTCGCCATTACATACGGACTTGGTGGTGCCACCCGGAGAAGGTTCACTGGGGCGCACCACAGCTTGAGGCGGAATCTTTATCTCTGTGCCGGGATATGGAAACTGCCCTGCACTCACCCATCCGTTGTAGGCAAGAAGTGCCGTGAGCGAGATGCTGTATTTGTTGGCAACAGCAAGTGGTGAGTCACCAGCTTTCACGACGTAGATCTGCTCTGTACCCACTGCGTTGGCAGGCAATGACGTTGTGGTGCCGGGCAAGGTGCTGGCAACTGGCGGAATGGTGGCAAAGTTCGTGGGCGTCACATTGACCACCGTGGTGGCAACCCCCAAAGTGTCGCCACCACACGATGCACTCACAATTGACACCACCACAACCGAAGCAATAGCCAAGGCACTGCGTCGAAGAAAAGTCATCGTAGGAATCTGCACAGACCTACACAGTAGAGCCTGCGGGTCTGCAATTATGGGCGCTTTGATCACACCAACGGACGAGCCGAGGGGCCAATGGGGGCTGGAAGGCTGGTTGTGCCCATGAGAGCAGTGTCTACCGATGAGGCGCATGCGCGACCTTCGGCAATTGCCCACACAATCAGACTTTGACCGCGACCCATGTCACCTGCAACAAACACCCCAGGCACATTGGTTTCATATGCGTCATTGCGTGCAATGTTGCCGCGTTCGTCGAGGGCCACACCTAACTGATCGAGCCAAGAACCTTTTTCAGGCCCCACAAATCCCATTGCCAAAAACACGAGGTCAGCAAGAATTTCTGTGTCGGTTCCCTCTTTTTTCACGAATCGGCCATCAACCATTTCCACTTCATGAATCTGGAGTGCACGAACATTTCCCTGGCCATCGTCTACAAACTTTTCAGTGTTCACACTAAACAAGCGCTCACCACCTTCTTCATGTGCAGAAGACACCTTGTAGACCATTGCATATTGCGGCCAAGGATTGTTACCCATGCGCGAATCAGCAGGGCGCGGCATGATCTCTAACTGAATGATTTGCTTTGCACCTTGACGCAGTGCTGTGCCTAAACAATCTGCACCAGTGTCTCCGCCACCAATAATGACCACGTTCTTACCTGCTGCATCAATGTCGGCACTTGGTGCATCACCTTCTTGCACCTTGTTGGCCATCGGCAAATATTCCATTGCTTGATGAATGCCACGAAGCTCGCGACCTGGCACGTTGAGATCACGCCATGCAGTTGCGCCACAAGCAAGCACAATCGCATCATGTGATGCGCGCAGTACCTCTATATCGAGTGCTCCACCTACATCTGCATTGGTCCGAAACTCAGTTCCTTCCTCTCGCATCTGATCTAGACGGCGATCAAGATGTTGTTTTTCCATCTTGAATTCAGGAATTCCATAACGCAAGAGACCGCCAATGCGATCTGCACGCTCTAAGACAACAACTTCGTGACCAGCACGTGTGAGTTGTTGTGCCACAGCCAGTCCTGCTGGTCCGCTTCCTACTACTGCTACTCGCTTGCCAGTTGAGACCGAAGGAATTTGTGGAGTGACCCAGCCTTCTTTCCATGCACGATCGATGATCTCCACTTCAACTTGCTTAATGGCCACAGGGTCTTGGTTGATACCCAAGACACAGGCCGACTCACAAGGTGCTGGGCATAACCGTCCCGTAAATTCTGGGAAGTTGTTGGTGGCATGCAAACGCTCAATGGCTTCTTGCCAGTTGTTGCGATACACAAGATCATTCCAGTCGGGAATGAGATTTCCTAACGGACACCCGTTGTTGCAAAACGGAATACCGCAATCCATGCAGCGCCCTGCTTGTTCTTTCAGCAACGAACCATCAAAAGGTTCGTACACCTCTTTCCAGTCTTTGACGCGAATCGATACTGGTCGCCGTGTTGGTCCACTTCGACCCCATTGCAAAAATCCACTTGTTTCACCCACGAGCGGCCTCCATAATGCGTTGTGCTGTATCGGATTCGTTCAGTCCTTCGGCACGAGCAGCCTCAATCACTGTAAGAACTTTCTTGTAATCACGAGGCATTACCTTGCGGAAGTTTTTTACTTCCGATGCCCAGTTCTGCATAATGCGATCTGCAATTGCAGACTGCGTCAATGCTTGATGGCGTTCAATGGTGTTTTGCAACCATGTGACATCATCGGATGCCAGATCTTCTAGATCGACCATCTCATAGTTCACCTGCGCAGCAAATGTTCCGTGAGGGTCGTAGACGTAGGCAATACCGCCAGACATTCCAGCTGCAAAGTTGCGACCTGTGGGTCCAAGTACAACAACTCGACCACCTGTCATGTATTCACACCCGTGGTCACCGACACCTTCCACAACCGCAGTGGCTCCAGAGTTACGCACACAGAATCGCTCGCCCACTAAGCCACGAATGAAGACTTCTCCACTCGTTGCTCCGTAACCAATCACGTTTCCTGCAATCACATTTTCCTCGGCAACCAACGGTGCGCTGGCATGTGGGTGCACAATCAATCGCCCACCAGATAATCCCTTGCCTACATAGTCGTTGGCATCACCTTCAAGACGCATCTCAATTCCTGCAGGCACGAATGCACCAAAGCTTTGACCCGCAGAACCTGTGAAATGAATGTTGATTGTTCCTTCGGGTAAACCTTTGCCACCCCAAGCTTTTGTCACTTCATAGCCCAACATCGTGCCTACTGTGCGGTTCACGTTGCGAATAGGCAACTCAATAGACACTGGACGTGCATCAGAAATTGCCTCACGTGAAAGTTCAATCAACTTCACATCAAGTGCTTCATCAAGACCATGGTCTTGACCCACCGATGACGTGAGTGTTTGCTCATAAGGGTTCTGAGGAATCTCTAACATCGGTGAGATATCAAGACCCTTTGCCTTCCAATGATCAATCGCCTCGCGTGCGTCAATCATTTCCACATGGCCAATCGCTTCTTGAAGTGTGCGATAACCAAGTGCTGCTAGATATTCACGAACTTCTTCGGCAATGTATTCAAAGAAGTTCACCACGAACTCTGGCTTACCTGAGAACCTCTCACGCAATGTGGGGTTTTGTGTAGCAATACCTACTGGACATGTATCAAGGTGACACACGCGCATCATGATGCAACCACTCACCACCAATGGCGCCGTAGCAAAACCAAATTCTTCAGCACCGAGCAATGCAGCAATGATGACGTCGCGGCCGGTCTTCATTTGACCGTCTGCTTGCACCACAATGCGGTCACGCAAACCGTTGAGCAAAAGAGTTTGTTGAGTCTCTGCTAAACCTAATTCCCAAGGTGCACCTGCATGCTTGAGAGAAGTTAAAGGTGATGCTCCCGTGCCACCGTCGTGACCAGAGATGAGAACAACGTCGGCTTTCGCCTTGCTGACACCTGCGGCAACAGTTCCCACTCCCACTTCGGCAACCAACTTCACGTGCACGCGCGCCAACGGGTTTGCGTTCTTCAAGTCGTGAATCAATTGCTTGAGATCTTCAATGGAATAGATGTCGTGATGAGGTGGCGGACTAATCAAGCCCACACCAGGTGTTGAGTAACGCGTCTTAGCAATCCACGGATACACCTTGTGTCCCGGGAGTTGGCCGCCTTCACCGGGCTTTGCACCTTGGGCCATCTTGATTTGAATGTCATCGGCATTGACGAGATATTCACTCGTCACACCAAAGCGACCAGATGCCACTTGCTTAATCGATGAACGCTTGGAGTCGCCATTGGCCATGGGTATGAAACGTTCAGCGTCTTCGCCGCCTTCTCCAGTGTTGCTCTTGGCGCCAATACGGTTCATCGCAATGGCTAATGTCTCATGTGCTTCTGCAGAGATAGATCCGTAACTCATTGCGCCTGTCGAAAAGCGCTTCACAATTTCTGAGACTGGTTCCACTTCGTCGATAGAGATCGCAGGTCGCGCATCTGTGCGCAATTCAAAAAGACCCCGCAAAGTGGCAAGGTGCTTAGCTTGATTGTCTACTTCACTGGTGTATTGCTTAAAGATGTCGTAACGACCAGCGCGCGTGGAGTGTTGCAAGCGGTACACGGTTTCGGGATTAAAGAGGTGATATTCCCCTTCTCGACGCCATTGGTATTCGCCACCCAATTCAAGGCGACGATGCGCCCGTAAATCTGGACGCTTCGGATGCGCGGTTGCATGACGACTCGCCACTTCGGATGCAATCTCATCGAGACCAATACCGCCCAAACGCGACACTGTGCCGGTGAAGAACTCATCAACTAATTCAGTAGACAAACCAATCGCTTCAAAGATCTGTGCACCGGTATAGGACGCAACGGTGGAGACACCCATCTTGGACATCACCTTCAAGATTCCCTTGCCCGATGCCTTGATGTAGTTCTTCAACGCTTTATGCACGTCGGTGCCACCTAGGCCATACATACCCGCGCCATCGTCTGCATTGACCATGTGTTCGATGGACTCAAAAGCCAAATAAGGGTTAATGGCGCCGGCACCAAAGCCAACCAGCAATGCCATGTGATGCACTTCGCGCGCATCGCCACACTCCACCACAAGACCAACTTGTGTGCGTGTCTTGTTACGAATGAGGTGATGATGCACTGCACTTGTCAACAACAAAGACGGAATGGGTGCATAGACCTCATCGGAGTTGCGATCAGACAACACAATGATGCGCGCACCTTGAGCGATGGCATCTGACACTTCACTGCGTACGGCATCAAGAGCTGTGCGCAAACCTTTTCCACCGTCTGCTACTCGATACAGACCACTCACTACCACCGCAGCAAGATGCGGGTGAGTTCCATCGTCGTTGATGTGAATGATCTTTGCCAGATCGTCATTGTCGATGATGGGGAATGGCAAAAGCAGTTGACGACAACTCTCTGGTCCTGGTGTTAACAAATTGGCCTCGGGACCAATGTTGGTTCCCACTGCCGTCACTACTTCCTCGCGAATGGCATCCAACGGCGGGTTGGTGACTTGTGCAAACAACTGTTGGAAGTAATCAAACAACAAACGTGAGCGTTCAGACAATACGGCTATGGGTGTGTCTGTACCCATCGAACCAATTGGCTCAGTTCCCGTTTTGGCAGTGGGCGCAAGAATAACTTTGAGTTCTTCTTCGGTGTAGCCAAACATTTGCTGGCGCCGCAACACAGAGTCATGACTGTGCACCACATGCTCACGCTGTGGAAGTGAATCCAACTCAGTCAGCCCTTTTTGCAGCCACTGGCCGTATGGGTGCTGAGCTGCAAGTTCGGATTTGATTTCTTCATCTTCAATGATGCGACCCTGTGCGGTATCTACCAAGAACATGCGGCCTGGCTGTAGGCGACCCTTGCGAATAATGCGCGACTGCTCAATATCGAGAACGCCAGCTTCACTTGCCAGAACCACCAAATCGTCATCGGTGACCCAATAGCGACCAGGGCGCAAACCATTGCGGTCAAGAACTGCACCAATCACGGTGCCATCAGTGAAACATACGTCGGCGGGGCCATCCCATGGTTCCATCATTGTGGAATGGAAGCGATAGAAATCACGCCGCTGGGTTTCCATGCGGTCGTTGTTT
>JAUMDU010000171.1:0-11727 GCA_032121425.1 Ilumatobacteraceae bacterium
ATTAAAGAAATGACTGGTGGACATGATCGACTTATCCGTCTCGCGCTTGCATCGGTTGGACAACTTCCCTGAAGTACAGTCGGTGTGTGCCTGAAGGTGACACCATCTATCGCGCAGCAGCTGCGTTACGAACTGCTTTGGTGGGTAAAGCTGTCTCTCGTTTTGAGGCAACTCGCCTCTCAGGGCCTACACCTCGGCTTGGTGCTTCGATTGAGCGTGTAGACAGTCACGGCAAACACCTTGAAATTGTGTTCGATGATGGGATCGTCTTGCACACACACATGCGCCTCACTGGATCATGGCATGTGTATCGCCCAGGACAAAAATGGCGCAAACGGCGACATCTTGCACGCGTAATCATTGAAACCGAAGATTGGGTAGCGGTGGCATTTAACGCTCCCATCGTGGAGACGTATCGACAATTTGACCAGACGCGTCATCCGCGTGCTGGTGGCGTTGGCCCCGACTTGTGTCAGCCAGAGGCAGATCTTCACGAATGTGCAGCACGACTTTTTCACTACGACAATCCCGATGCAACCATCGCCGAAGCATTACTTGATCAACGAGTGATGAGTGGCGTGGGAAATGTTTTCCGATGTGAAGTGTTATGGGCATGTGGCATACATCCGTGGGCCAAAGTGTCCACAGTTCCACAATCCACATGTTTGGATTTGGTGTTGACATCTGCACATCAATTGCGCGCCAATTTGAATTCACCAGTTCGCGTCACTGCCCCAGATGTACCAGGGGGACTCGCGGTCTATGGGCGCAATGGTCAAAAGTGTGTGCGTTGTGGAGATGTGATCCGATTAACCAAAATAGGTGAGATGGCACGACTGCTGTATTGGTGTGCTGGTTGCCAGGTTGGCTGTGAGCCTTATCCGGTTAAAGATGATTCAGATGAAATTGCCCGTGCCATGGATCCACATCCCGCCGGCTCACAGTTTGTCAGTGATGTGTTGCGGTCGCGCCCAGCATCGTAGCTTTTCAGAACTTTACGCACGACCCATGATGCGGTCCACAGCAATTTCTACTGCCACGCGATCATCGCGTTCGCCTGGGGTGCGATAGCGCGCGGCATATCCTGCAACTGCTGCAGCAACACGTTGTACATCAGATGTGCCGCTCACTACTCCTTCTAAGGTGAGCCAGCGGCCACCATCTACTTGGGAGACAACCCCACGTCCGCCGCGTAGTGCATTTTTGTACTTGGCAGATGATGAAAATGTAATGATGCGCACCACGTGTTGTGCGTGGTCATAGGAGAAACCCACAGGAACTACATGTGGTGAACCATCGGTGCGAAACGTGGTGAGAGAAGCTAAATGGTATTCAGCCAAAAAGGCCAGCATTTCTGGAGTGAGATCGTCTGCTGTACGCATGTCAACTCGTTGTTAATGCTTCCAACACATCAACTTTGGTGGCTCGCCATGCAGGGTACACAGCAGCAAAAACGCCCACAATGAAAGAGAGCACCATGATGATAATTGTGGTTCCTACTGGAATCTGGAAAGAAGTGAGTCCTTGGTCTCGTAATGAGAACACCACGACCCAACCAAGTGCCAAGCCCAACACGATGCCCAGCACTGCACCCAATAGGGATGTAATCACGCTCTCCCAACGCACGGTGGTGCGCACTTGTGATCGCGTCATACCTACTGCACGCAGTAGTCCGATTTCACGTTGACGCTCAAACACTGAGAGCAACAATGTGATGATGATGCCCACGATGGCAATAATGACGGACAAGAACAACAACCCATAGATGAGACCTAAGAGTTGGTTGATTTGTCCGGCTTGTTCATCGATGTATTCCTGTTTGGATAACAACTTTCCTTGGCCATAGTCATCAACAGCTTTTTGTAAACTTGCACGCACTTCCTTGGAATCGGCACCTGGCGCCAATCGAACGTAGATGCCAAAGTCGAAACTGGTGACATTTGCATTTGCAAACATCTCTCTGCTCACCACTCGATTGCCCGCGAGGTCATTGAATTCATAGAGCCCACGCACGGCAAGAACACGCGATGTCGTATCTGCCAGAACAACAGTGACGGTGGAGCCCACGCTGAGTTCTTCGCGTTCTGCGTAATCCATTGACACAAAAATTCCGTCTTTGTCGAGATCGGAGTACTTGGCATCAATGAGGCCAATGTCGTAACTGCCCTCGATGGTGTCGGGGCTAATCACAGTAAGAGTGCGGCCTTTGTCGTCAATCTTGACAAGCAGTGTTCCAATGCCGGTGGCATTCTCGACGCCGTCGATCTTGCCAAGGTCTGTGGCAAGAGATGGGCTTAATCCGCCGAAACCTTGGGCTTGCGAACTTACGGCGTAGTCACCACTGAATTGTTTGGTGAAGATATCTGAAATTTGTCCGTTGATACTGGCTGCTAACGCTGACACAGCAGCCACTAATGCCACACCAATAAGAACAGGCGAGGCGGTGCGCGAGGTGCGCTTTGGGTTGCGCGCAGCGTTCTGTCGCGCCATGGATCCAGTGACGCCGCGCATTGCAGCGGCAGGTCGACCAAGTACCAATGCAACGGGGCGTGCAATAGCGGGCCCAAGGATGATGGTTCCGGAGAATACGAGCAATACGCCTACACCCAGCAAATTGTTAGATGCACCAAGAGTTACTGCACCAATAGTGATCAGACCAAGGAACACCGACGTGAGTCCTGCATATGCGCGAATACGACCAGGGCCAGCTGTCTCCAATGCCGTTGCACGCATGGCGGCAAGCGGCGGCACTTTGCCTGCGCGACGTGCGGGGAGAATTGCAGAGAAAACAGTGACCATCAAGCCCACGATGATGGTGGTGAGTGCAGCACCCGGTGTCACAACAAGACCACCTTGCGGCAAGTCAATATCAAGCGCACGCAGCAAACTGCTCAACCCGACTGCTAATCCAATACCGCCAAAGAATCCCATGATGGAACCAAAGATTCCCACGAGGACAGATTCAATCAACATGGCTCGAGTGATTTGACTGCGACTTGCACCAATTGCACGCAGTAATGCATTCTCACGCTGGCGCTGTGCAGCCGAGATTGAAAACACGTTGTAGATCACGAAACTTCCTACGCCCAAAGCAATAGAACTAAAGATGCTTAACAAAATGCCGAAGAAGGAAAGTGCCTCGCCAATGTCGTCTTGTGTTTCTTTGGTGACTTCCGCACCTGTCAAGGTTTCAATCTTGAGTGCAGGATCAAAGATGGCATCAATAGATGTGGCAAGTTCTTCATCGCTGCGTGAACCATCACCTACCACCAGGATGGCATCCACAAATCCTGGCTTGCCGAGAAACTCGGCCGCTGTGGGTACATCGAATAATGCGAACGTGGCACCACCAGGGGAGCGCACATCACCGTAAGAGGCGATGCCTACCATTTTGAATTCACGACTACCCGATTGCGCCACAACTTTTACCATGTCGCCCACGATGTAGTTGCCGTTGCGTGCAGAGGCTTCATCGAGTGCCACTTCATTCGCACCAACGGGCCATTGTCCCTCAGAGATGGTCCACAGTGCCCCTTTAAATTCCACGGCCACACTGCCAAAAGTGGGAGGGCCTGCGCCTTCTGAACCAAGAGGCTTGCCGTCTTTTCCAATGATGCGCGCAAACGCTTGAATGTCGGGCACTGCATCAGCAACACCGGGTACTGCGTTCACTTGGTCGACAAGTTCAGCCGGAATGCGTTGGCGTTCTTGAAGACCAAACTCACCTTCAATAACTTCAGCAGAACGTACATAGCCGTCGATATTTTTGAAGACATCTTCAAACAAGTTGTTGAATGTGCGATCCAACGTGGCAGTAAAGACAGATGTTCCTGCCAAGAACGCTGTGCCAATAATGACAGCAAGCGAAGTCAGAACAAGACGCGCTTTTCGTCCCAATACTCCTTTTAGGGCAATACGAAACATGTGGATTAGCTACCCAAGCTCTTCATACGGTCGAGAACTTTTTCGGGTGTGGGTTGCAGCATTTCTCCTGCAATTTTTCCGTCTGCAAGAAAGACAATGCGGTCTGCATAACTTGCGGCCACCGGATCATGGGTGACCATCACAATTGTTTGACCCAAATCATCAACTGCCATGCGCATAAAACGAAGAATTTCGGTACCGGTAGTGGAGTCCAAGTTGCCGGTGGGTTCATCAGCGAAGATAATGCGTGGTTCGCTAGCGAGAGCGCGTGCTACAGCAACACGTTGTTGTTGGCCGCCTGAGAGTTCACTAGGGCGATGAGTCAGGCGATCATTGAGATGCACAGTGCTGATGACGCGCTGAATCCACTCTTCGTTTCCCTTTTCATTACCCAACAACAAAGGTAAGCGGATGTTTTCATCGGCTGTGAGTGTAGGAACGAGGTTGAAAGATTGGAAAATGAAACCAATCTTTTCGCGGCGTAATTCAGTGAGTGCTTTATCTTTCAAAGTAGAAAGGTCAACATCGTCAATGCGTGCAGAGCCACTGCTCAATTCGTCAAGACCTGCGATGCAGTGCATCAAAGTGGACTTACCGGACCCGCTGGGGCCCATAATTGCGGTGAATTGGCCGGAGAAAAAGTCGACCGAGACATTGTTGAGGGCGTAAACGGCACTGTCGCCTTTGCCGTAGACCTTGGTGGCGTCCGTTGTAGAAGCAGCAACAGTCATTGTGGGGGTACTCATCTTTCTAGTCTGTCGTTGTTGTAGCCCACCCCCAACGCTGCGCACTATTTAGGTTGCGATGTATTGAGGGTGTGCAAGTAGTTATGTGTTGAAAAGTGCTCTGGCCTGTTGATTGACCATTGTCTCAAATTGGTCTACAACAGATTCAAGAAAACTGTCTGTGTCATCGATGCTGGGTTGTTTTGCAAGCCTCGGCATGAGTGGCCCATCAATGACAAGCGTGGCCAAGCCATGGGCGATGCTCCACAAAGTTGTAGCCCAGACCATTGCATTTTCTTCACTGGGCTCACTATCAACCACACGATTCACCAACGAAAGTAAGGCATTAAATGCTTGATCTGCGGCGAGTAGTGCAGAGTCGTGGGTCGATATGCCGCAGATGTCATTGCGGAACATCACACGAAAATGTCCGCGATGTGACATCGCAAAAGTGAGGTAGGCGCGTAAACCATCTCGAGCAGGGTGAGTACTGGAGGCATTGGCGCGATGGAGTGCGTCGGAGAGACCTAAGAATCCTTCTTCTGAGATGGCCGCAAATATTCCCGCTCGATCTCCGAAGTAGTGATACGGCGCTTGGTGACTGACACTGGCTCGGCGTGCCACTTCACGCATGGATACATGTTCTGCGCCGTCACGAGTGATGATGTCGATGGCTGCATCAAGCACTTGTCGCCGTACGTCGGGTTGATCTGTGTGCGAACTTGGGGGCGTCACATGGCTCAGCGTACAACTTGACAGCGTCAAGCCCTTGAACTAGACACTGTCAAGTATGAATATTGATCAGAAAACCTACGAACGTCGATGGTGGATCTTTGGAGTCCTTGCCATCAGTGTGTTCATCGTTGTGGTGGACAACCTCATCGTGAATGTCACGTTGCCTACGTTGCAACAAGAACTCAACGCCTCGACCACATCGCTGCAATGGATTGTTGATTCTTATGCCTTGGTGTTCGCAGGTTTGCTTTTGGCTGGTGGAGGACTAGGTGACCGCTTCGGCCGCAAAGGTGCACTCCAATTGGGTCTGTTGCTCTTTGGAATCTTTAGTGCTTTTGGTGCATTTGCTGATTCAAGTACCGAATTGATTATTTGGCGCGGAGCAATGGGCATTGGAGCAGCTCTTGTATTTCCGGCCACTCTCGCGATCATCACCAATTTGTTTGTTGACCCAGTGGAGCGAGCAAAAGCAATTGGATTGTGGTCAGCGGTTTCGGGAATGGCTGTGGCATTTGGCCCGATATCAGGCGGATTATTGCTGGAACATTTCTGGTGGGGCTCGGTGTTTTTGATCAACGTTCCGATTGTGCTCATTGCAATTGGTGCTGGTGCATTTCTCATTCCCAAATCACGCGATGACAATTCCCATGCAATTGATTACGGCGGGTTTGTGTTGTCTGTGATTGCTATTGGAGCAATTGTGTTTACCGTGATCGAATCGCCCATCTGGGGTTGGGGATCAATGAAGTCAAACCTTGGTTTCGTTGTTGGATTCGCAGCGTTAGTGATGTTTGTGAAGTATGAGTCACGTCGTACCCATCCACTTCTTGATGTGCGAGTCTTTCGTAATCCGCGCTTGAGTGCCGCAGCAGCAAGTATCGGCATTGCCTTTTTCTGTTTGTTTGGCTTTGTATTTATGGTGACGCAATATTTTCAATTCGTCCGCGGGTATGACACATTGCTTGCAGGAATCGCAACGTTGCCTTTTGCAATTGGTGCGGGCGTAACTGCCCCGTTCGCTGCACGTGCAGCATTGAGATGGGGAACCAAGCGCGTTGTTGCATTGGGACTGTTCAACATGTCGTTAGGAATTTTCCTGGCCAGTTTTATGACACAGGAGTCTGAGTATTTTGGTTTGGTTGTTATCTCTATGGTGATGATGGCAAATGGATTGTCGTTAGTGACTTCTCCTAGCACTGATGCAATCATGGGAACATTGCAACGCGACAAAGCAGGTGTGGGTTCAGCCATTAATGACACAGGTCGTGAAGTGGGCGGAGTTCTTGGAGTAGCTGTCGTGGGTTCTGTGTTCGTCAGTTTGTATTCACCCAAAATCGCAGAGAACTTTGACAAGATTCCCGGCCTCACTGAAAATCTTTCTCCTGGTCTATTAGAGATTGCTGAAGACTCTGTGGGGGCTGCGTATCAGATTGCTCAGCAAACACCTGAGGCACTACGCGAACAGGTACAAGATGCAGTCAGTAATGCATTCCTGCAAGGATTTGCCACCGCGTGCATTGTTGCCTCGGTGGTTGCCATGGTGGGGGCCGTTTTCGCTCTGAGATATCTACCGGCGAGACCAAGTACGCAGCAGGGACTCACAAATCCCACAGATCTACAAGAGAGTCTTTAAACACCTGCAAGTACGCTTTCGGGGGTATGTCCGAACCAATCTCTACTCAACTTCTTGCTGGTGCCCCGGCACGAGATCAGATGTTGGATTCTCTGCGTACGCGACTTGCTCGGGCAGGCTCACCAAAGATCACCTTGGCCACTGTGTTGGTAGGTAATGACGGACCCAGTAAGCGTTACGTAGCAAGCAAACACAAGACTGCTGCTGAAGTGGGAATTGGCTCTCTACAAGTTGATTTGCCTGCAACCACTACGCAACAAGAACTCAACGATGTTGTTGCGCGTTTAGCCACAGATGCCACGGTGCATGGCATTTTGGTGCAGATGCCATTGCCCGATCATCTCGATGCAGAACAAGTACTACGTCTGATACCAGCGGACAAAGATGTGGATGGTCTTACCAGTGAATCATTAGGTCGTCTTGTGCGTGGCTTGCCAGGTCACATTGGATGCACGCCACTTGGTGTGTTGAGAATTCTTGAGCATTACAACATTGCAACTACTGGGCAACATGCAGTTGTTGTCGGGCGCTCAACCTTGGTGGGTTATCCGTTATCGGTATTGCTCGCACGCAAAGGAATTGATTGCACCGTGACATTGGCGCACTCACGTACTGAACAGCTCGCCAAGGTGTGTCGCAGTGCCGACATTTTGATCTCTGCAACTGGAATCGCGCATTCAATTACTGGCGAACACATCCAACCCAACGCCGTAGTTATTGATGTGGGAATCTCGCGCACAGAAAATGGCATCGTGGGAGATGTTGACCCCGGAGCTGCAATGGGTCTTGCACGGGCACTGACTCCCATGCCTGGCGGTACGGGAATTATGACGGTGGCTTGCCTCATGGAGAACACGGTGAATGCGGCGGTACTTCAAGGGGTGCAGTTGTGATTCTTGGGTCTGCAGTGAATGTTTTCTGCGCCAAAATTACGCGTTCCAGGATGTGTGTACCGGGAAAACTTGATACCCTAGGGGGTATGAAGAAAACTCAAATCCTTCCCGTTATTGTCGGATTGGCACTTGTTGCAACTCCCGCACTTGCGTCGTGTGGTGGGTCATCTACCAGTAGTGATGACACAACCACAGTGATCTCGTTGGTTCCAGCCGGCAAGGTGATTGATGTGCGCACGCCTGAGGAATTCAGCCAAGGCTATGTAAAAGGTGCTGTCAATATTGACGTCTCCGATCCTGATTTCGAAGCCCAGATTGCATCACTCGATAAAAATGCCGCGTACAGCATTTATTGCCGTAGCGGTAACCGCTCGGCTGTGGCAGTCGACATTATGCGGAATGCGGGCTTCGCAAATGTGGTTGACCTAGGTGCGGTAGAAGAAGCCGCTCAGGCACTCTCGCTACCTGTGGTAACTGACTAATACATTTCACTACTAGAGACGGAAACATCATCATGACAACAATGACATTGACTGAACAAAATTTTGAAGACACAGTCTTGGCGGAGGGAATCACAATTGTGGATTTCTGGGCTGAATGGTGTGGGCCCTGCAAAATGTTTGGACCCATTTTTGAAAAATCATCTGATGCACATCCCACCATTCGCTTCGGCAAGGTAGATACCGAAGCCGAGCAGGGGCTTGCAGCTGCATTACAGATTCGTTCAATCCCCACAATCATGGTATTCCGTGATGGTGTCTTGCTCTTCAATCGAGCAGGAGCTCTGCCCGAGCACTCACTCGAACAAATCATTACCTCAGCTGAGGGCCTCGACATGGATGTCATCCGTGCCGAAATTGCCGAGGCAGAAAAAGCCGAACAAGGCTCTTAACACTTCTTCTAAATCTCTGTAGTGTCACCCTTTGTGAGGGGGCTCGCCAGGGATGTTGTGCATCGCAGTGTTGCGGTGGCCGTTGTCGTGTGCATGTTTGCAGTGGGCTTGGTGGCACATGAACAAAAAACCCAAGCAACTGTGATTGTTACTGATCGAATGGCGTTGGGTTCTGCGCACTCGTGTGTGATTAACAATGACAACACGGTGTGGTGCTGGGGTTCAAATGCATCGGGCCAGTTGGGTGCCTCGGCAAGTATCGGTTCAGGCAGATCGACGGTGCCAGTTCGTGTTGATGCATTGCCCGGTGGGCGAGTAGCAGTAAAGATTGCTGCCGGCGCGTCACATACATGTGTGTTGGCGCAGGACGGAACGGTGTGGTGCTGGGGGTACAACGGTTACGGAGCGGTCAGCGGATTGGGCGTGAACATTTCAACACCCCGTCAGGTCGGTCTTCCCGCAACAGCTCACTCTGTTTTTGCCGGTGGTGAAAATTCGTGTGCTCTTCTCGAAGACACAACATTGATGTGTTGGGGGTTGAACAGTTCCGGTCAACTGGGAATAGACAGGACTGACAACGGTGTCAACGGAACTCCAAGTGCAGTACGTAACATTCCCGAGTCGTTGACGGTCGCCGACCTATCAATTGGGCGAGCACACATGTGTGCAATTGGCACCACAAACACAGTGTGGTGTTGGGGTGGTACCTCCAACGGGAAACTAGCCAGAGCTCCAGGAGTCAATGTCACTGCTCCTCAGCAGATCACTGCAATATCTGGGCCTGCGTCGAGAGCGGCATCTGGAAGTGATCACACTTGTATTGCGTTGGCTGCGTCTGTGTCTTGTTTTGGCGACAACTTGTCTGGCCAACTGGCCTTTACACCATTAACTGAGACCAACTCCACACCCACACCAATTGCGTTAGATGCAACTGTGCAAGATGTGGTGGCAGGTGCCGACTTCACATGCGTGCGCATGCAGAACACAACTCCTCAATGTTGGGGCAACAATTCAACTTCCCAATTAGGCACGGGCAACTTATCCACATCGTCACGGGTTATTCCAGGTGCTGTCATGGGTCTTGATTCCACAGTGGTAGATATTGCCGCTGGTGCATCTCATAGTTGTGCATTGATGGCAAGTGGGCAAGTGAGGTGCTGGGGAGCCAACAACATAGGTCAACTTGGACTTGGTGACATTAATAGTCGTCATACCGCAACCGAAGTAAGCACTCTTAATGTTGTACCTACGACAACCACCACAACAACGACCACTACAGTCACCACGACGACAACGACCACCACCACTATCGACCCACACACAACAACCACCAACCCAAGTTCCACGGCACCATCTGTGAGTACTCCAAAACCGTTAGTCACAAAGTTGTATCTACGTCGCGGGCGCACCGTGAGTGCCGCAAAGATTGCTAGGGCCGTTTCGATGACAATCCCAAAAACCTCCCAAGGCAAGTTACGCATCAGCATTGTGGGTGGTACAAAATACTGCGCTTTCGGCAAGGCCAGTATTCGTGGAGTGAGAAAAGGTCGTTGCACCGTGTCGGTCACCTTGGTACCCAAGAGGGGGAGACTGATCACTCGGAAAACCACTATTTCAGTGACGTGACACAGCCGGCCAAGGTCGGTTTTTGAGGGGTATACAGTTCAGCTGTGAGTTCTCGAACATCTAATTCGCGTGAGCGAATCGTCGCTGCTGCCCAAGAAGAGATTGAACTAAAGGGCATTTTGGGTCTTCGGGTGCAAGATGTTGCAGAACGCGCAAGGGTGTCAGTTCCACTGATCTACAAATACTTCGGCGACAGAGATGGAATTTTGGCCGAAGCACTTGGTGCCATGTTCGAGGAATTCGTCTTGCAAAGCCTTGATCATTCCGAACAGTATTTCTTGTCATTAGAGTCACCTACCATTGATGACCTTGTGGCTATGTTGGCAATGCCCCGACAAGATTTTCGTCGGGCAAGTCGTTGGGTGCGAGTACAAATCCTGGCTGCATCTATGGAGATACCCGCGCTTCGTGCTCGCCTTGGTCTCGCACAGACTGCGATTTATGACCAACTGATTACCTTCATGGATCAAGTGCAAAGAAAGATGATGGATGGCAAGGTGGTTGTGTCGTCTGCTGCATTAGCCATGCTGGTGCACTCGTATTCGCTTGGTTTTATTCTGAACGATCTAGAAGATGGCGGCTCTCGTGTGAGTGATGAAGAATTCGCTCATCTCATACACGCAATGCTTTCGGGTGTATTCGACTTATCTCAGTCGATCCCCAAAGCTTCGTTGTGAGCGATCTTGCGCTAACAAAAAACTAGCTGTGTGAATTGAGAACGCGTTTGTGGCTGAATCACTATCGGCAACTCTCCACAATGTTCCTCGGTGATGTCTCGGGCTTCAGCACCAACTCACTTGAAGGACTTTCGTACTTATCGGTGGGTCCGTACAGGTATTCGGTTTCCTGACCTAAGAAAAGTAAGTTTTTGAAAATATTCTCTATAAAATAAACTGAAAGTTTATTACCCTATACGGTGCGACAGTTATGTCTTTTCTCTCACGTCGCCCAGTTTCTCTCATTGTCGTTCTCTCGGTTATTTTGTCGTCTTTAGCGGTTCTGGTGCCATCGATGACAAAGATTGTGGAAGCCGCCCCTCGTACCAAGGTGAAGTACGAGGTCTGTCATCGCACTAATGCAATTAAGAATCCGTACCGACGTATATCTGTTGCATGGAGTGCAGTTGACGACAATGGCAACGGCCATGACAGCGATAGTCACGATGGTCCGGTGTTCGATGTGGCAAATCCACAAGCAATCCATGGAACTACACCACGAGACAGTGGTCTTGATCTTCGGCCCGGTGGCGCCGACGAGCGCGGTGGCGGTAATGACCGATGGGGCGACATTTTCTATGCG
>JAUMDU010000172.1:0-5040 GCA_032121425.1 Ilumatobacteraceae bacterium
GAATTGATCTTCACATGCAACAACATCTTTAATGTCGCCGAATGGGCCATAGAAGGGCAACACTCCATGCATCACGCATGCATCCACCATGCGCGCCATTGTGTAGTGCCACAGATCTTGCTGATAAGTAGGGCGTGATCCTTGATAGTCATCGCCTTCGGGATCTTGACGCACCACATAGTCGGGATGACCGCCGCCCACACGAGTGGTTTTCATACGACGGTTTGCTGCGAGATCGGCTGGCCCCAAACTGATTCCTTGCATGCGAGGTGATGCACCACAGATCTCTTCGACATTGGCAACACCACGTGCTGTTTCCAAAATTGCGTGTAACAGAATTGGCTTCTTTAATCCTGCGCGTGCTTCCAGTTGGGCAAGAAGGCGATCTACATAGTGAATGTCCTCGGGGCCTTCCACTTTGGGAATCATGATGACGTCAAACTTGTGGCCTGCCTTGGTGACAATATCGATCATGTCATCGAGAAACCAGGGAGAGTCCAAACTGTTCACTCGTGACCACAATTGGGTGGAGCCAAAATCAAGTTCGTTTGCCACCTTGATCAAGCCATCACGTGCGGCTTGCTTGTCGGACATCGGAATTGCATCTTCAAGATTTCCCAAGATGATGTCAACATTGGGAATTGTCTCTGGAAGTTTTGAGACCATCTTTTCGTTGTGAGGCGGAAAGAAGTGGATAACACGACTTGGCTTGAATGGGATCTCGGTGACAGGTGTTGGAGCACCTGCGGCGAGAGGTTTGAAAAAATCACGGGCTGAACGCACACCTTTAGAGTAGGTCGTAGCGTGTGGAATGTGAAAGCCCAATACGACGCAATCTTGTTTGATGCTGGAGGAGTCTTTGTGATTCCAGACCCCGCCGTTTTGGCGCCCACTTTGGCGTATTACGGAGCCACGCTTGACCACGACCAGTACCACCGGGCCCATTACGGAGCCATGGCGGCAAAGTCACGTGCTCAGGTCACAGAAAATGATTGGTCTCATTACAACCGCCGTTATGTCGAATTGGTGGGGGTTCACCTCGATGAGGTCGACTCTGCAGTGTTCGTACTTTCTCGGACGCGACATGCACACCTATGGAGAGCGCCGATTGCGGGAAGCAGTGAAGTTCTGCGGGAATTGAATTCTCGTGGAACCCCGATTGGAGTGGTCAGTAATGCATCTGGGCAGATCGAAGAGATCTTGTCTCGCAGTGGTATTTGCCAAGTGGGCGATGGTCCACTGCCTCAAGTGCGCTGCATTATTGATAGCGATGTCGTAGGTATTGCAAAGCCTGATCCGAGAATCTTTGATTTTGCGCTGCCGTACTTCTCAGGCATAGACACATCTCGTATTGCCTATGTAGGCGACAGTGTGGTGATGGATATTGGCGGCGCACAAGCAGCCGGACTCACACCCATTTTGGTTGATCCCTACGATGACGCAGCCGATTTGGTGGACTGCCGAAGGATTGTTTCTCTACAAGAGTTGTTGTAGTTATTTCTTAGATGCG
The DNA here is from genome assembly GCA_032121425.1 of Ilumatobacteraceae bacterium. GTDB lineage: Bacteria > Actinomycetota > Acidimicrobiia > Acidimicrobiales > Ilumatobacteraceae > UBA2093. The sequence goes on from JAUMDU010000172.1 coordinate 1,511, forward strand.
TCGCACAAGTTTTTGGCGATGACCTTGAGACACAGTGTCTCATCTGCACCTTCAAAAATTGAGAGCACGCGAGCATCTACATACAAGCGACTCACGCTGTACTCCTCGGCGTATCCGTAACCACCATGAATCTGCATCGCTTCGCGAGCTACCCATTCGGCTGCTTTGCAGACGTAGGCCTTCACCATGCTTGCTTCCATAGCGCCTTCGCCTTTGCCCATGAGACGAGCCACGGCGTAGGAGAACTGGCGTGATGCCTGTGTGATTACAGCCATGCGTCCAAGTTTGACCTTGGTTAATTCGTATTCACTAATAGGTGTTCCGAATACAACTCTGTTTTGCGCATAATCAAGTGCAGATTCGTAAGCAGCTTGCATGACGCCGACGGCACGAGCCGCGGTTTGGAGACGACCATTTTCGAAGCCGGCCATTTGCAAATAGAAGCCTTTGCCTAAACCATCACGTCCACCAATCAAGTGGGTTTCTGGAACCCACCAGTTTTCAATGGCGATTTCATAACTATGCATACCGCGGTAGCCAATGGTGTCAATGGGGCGACCTTCCATCTTTCCGCCACCATCTTGAGTGAACATGAAACCATGTGCATCTCCAATGGGCTTTGGAACAATGAAAAGCGATAATCCACGGTGCGCCAATGAACGGTCTGGATTGGTGCGCGCAAGAAGCATCAACACATTTGCACGTGCGCCAAATGTGCACCATGTCTTGACACCGTTGATGAGCCAGCCAGCTTCACCATTTGGTCCGGCAGCTTCTACTGCTGTTGTTTTGAGGCCTGCAACGTCAGACCCATAGTCAGGTTCGGTCACAGCAACGGCGGAAAGAACTTCAGCAGTGGCAAGCTTTGGTAGCCACTCATGCTTTTGTTCTTCGGTTCCACCTTTTACTAACGCGCGAGTGAGAATCTCGGGCCGAGTAATGAGTGAGCCGCCAATTCCTAATGAGCCACGAGAGAGTTCTTCGGTAGCAATAACCGACGCCATGTATTCGCCTTCACCGCCTTCGCTGAAGCCTTCGTATTCCACGGGAACACTCAAACCAAATGCACCAATTTCTGCAAGACCTGCAATGACGTCTTCTGGAACATCATTGTTATGGCGATGCACATGCTCGGCTTTTGGTGCAATGACTTTCATTGCATAGGAGCGGAAAGTGTCTTGCACCATTTCAAAATCGTCTGCGAGGTGGCGAGGACCTTGAACGTCTGCAAGTGAGGCAAGAAATGCAGGTTCGCGATACGTGTTGAGAAATTCGTTGGCAAATGCCAAGTCGGCAACCTGCACACCCCACAGTGCTTCACGACCAATAAGGCGTGTGATGAAGTCGTGGGCCATGTCGGCGGTAAATGCACATGTGATGTTTCCCTCTACGGTGCCTTTGGCGCCGTAGTCGAGCAGTGAACGAGCAGTCTCTACTTGTGCTGCCACGTGAGCAATGTCATAGGCAAGTGTTTGCTGTGCATCGGGGCCACCTTTAGCAACAAGCGAGGCAATGGCTTTGTCGACCATTCCGCGGGCAGCGGAGATGATAGAGGCGGCAGTGTGGATGTCTGGCTCAAAGGTGCTCATTTCGGAAACGCTAGTGATTCTTTGAGTGCTTTTGTGAACCGACGGCACCCTAAGACGCCTCGGGGGTCCAAAATGCCTACGGTCATTGGTCACGCCTAAAGTCATGGTGAGTGAATCTTGTATCTACACCTCATGGCTGGGAGCGTCTCTGTGAAGAGATCACCCAGCGCCTCCCGGAGATGGGCTCTACCCATGCGTTAGTAGTCAAGCATCAGGGCTCGGTGGTGTACGAGTGGTACGGCCCTGACCATGATGCATCGTCCACATTGATTTCTTGGTCCATTGCAAAAAGCATTACTCATGCGCTTGTGGGCATGGCGGTGCAAGATTCCTTGTTGTCATTAGAGGACACTCATCTTCGCCCCGAATGGGTTGATGACCTGAGGTCGCGTATTTCCTTGGATCATCTTCTCCAGATGACCAGTGGGCTCGAGTGGGTAGAGGATTACATCGACGATGTCGTGTCAGATGTGATCACCATGTTGTTTGGTAAGTCTGATTTTGTAGGAGACCACGCCGGCTTTGCTGCATCAAAAAAATGCGCGCAAGAACCTGGCACGCATTGGGTGTATTCCTCGGGCACTACCAACATCGTTGCGTGGGTCCTTGCACATGCGCTGGGTGCACGCGCGGGAGATGCATCGGTGATCTCGAATTTCATATCTGAAAGATTATTTGCCCCATTAGGGATGAATAGTGCGACAAGTAGATGTGATGCATCCGGAACCTTTGTGGGTTCGTCCTACGTGTACGCCACTGCACAAGACTTTGTTCGCTTTGGTGAGTTGTATCTCACCGATGGGGTAGTTGATGGTCGCCGTCTTTTGCCTGCAGGTTGGGTCGATTCCGCACGACAAGTCACTGCCTTTGACCCCGACATGGGGATGTCGTATGGCAGACATTGGTGGGTATGGCCAACGGATCCGGATTCATTGATTGCACATGGTTATCTCGGTCAAATTTTGTGGGTGTCGCCTCGTCGCAATCTTGTCGTTGCACATCTAGGCAACACCGATGCTGCACATGGGGCGACATTGCGGTCAATGGTGGCAAGGTTGGTAGAGGAATTCCCTGATTCGGCCGTCTCGTTGGGTCACGATGGTAGCAATGCTTAAAAGCAAGAAAAAGAAAAGTGGCTTTCGGCGCACACTCCAAATAGTGCTACTGGCAGCCGTTGTCTATTTCTTTGTGTTGCCTCTTATCCCGGGGTTTCGTCAGGCAGTCAAAGATCTCGCCAAGATTGATCCGTATCTGCTCATTGTGGGTCTTGGACTTCAGTCAATATCGCTGTTTGCTTATTCAGCCCTCACGAAAGCAGCTCTCGGACAAGAAGGCAATCGAATTGGTGTGCTTCGCCTCTTTCGTATTCAACTCAGTACAAAGGCGCTCGGCAATATCGTTCCGGGTGGCAGTGCGGCAAGTTCGGCATTGGGGTATCGACTGATCACTATGTGCGGAGTACCTGGGCCTGATGCAGCTTTTGCACTTGCAACAGCGGGAATTGGATCTGCGGTGGTATTGAATTTCGTGCTCTGGCTTGGTCTTTTGATTTCGATTCCTGCACGTGGTGTCAACGCAATCTATGGAACAGCAGCTCTTGTGGGTGTTGTCTTGATGGCCTTTGCTGCATTCGTCATCTTTGGTCTTGTAGAGGGCCAAGGCCGTTCGGAACGTCTTGTGCGATACGTGTCTCGGCGACTGCGCTTTGATGAAGATCATGCAGCCGAAGTGTTGTCTCACCTTGGTGGGCGACTAGAGAATCTCTATGCAGACAAAGTGTTGCTGCGAAAAGTGATGGGATGGGCGCTTGCCAACTGGCTTTTAGACGCACTTTCTTTGTGGGTGTTTTTGCGGGCCTTTGGCGGAAACATCGGCTTTGACGGGCTGCTTGTGGCTTTTGGTATTGCCAACGTATTTTCGGTCATACCTATTACTCCTGGT
>JAUMDU010000173.1:0-8541 GCA_032121425.1 Ilumatobacteraceae bacterium
TCATCTGGATCTCGTGACCGACTGCGTTCGGCCATAAGCCGTAACGCATTATCTGTGAGTCGCGATTGAAGAACGCCTTTCAGTGTTGTGAGTGCAAGGCCTAGTTGATTGAGTTGCTCAACAAAGAAGACACGGGATGTGCGAATAAGTGTGGCCCGAACAACATGAGAGATTTTTTTGAGATTGCGGCGGGTTTGGAGGCTTTGTTCCCACGCGTCTTTGGCTTCGCGAAAAGGGAGATCGATTGTGGTGTGGACTTGGTGATAGTGGTCTAGAGCCGATATTAACTGTCGGTCTATATCTTCAGGTTTCTCACCATTAGGTAGTGCGCCTGGGCCGCGTTCATTTTCAAAAATACTTCTCGCGTCGAGTGCTTGCTGGCGTGCATCTGCAACAAGTTCCATTGCTTGGCGCATTCGAACATCTGCATATTTATGCTGTTTGAGTAATTCACGTCGCCGCGCGAAGATGCCAATTAATCCAGCCACGATGAAAGACTGTAGAGGCAGGGTGTACTAACCCTGCCTGAGATTCACGCTGAGGGACTTACAGCAGGGCTTTCATGGCTTCAATTTCTGCTTGTTGTGCAGTGATTATGTCGCGACCCAAATTGATCAACTCTTGGTTGATTCCAGATTCAATAAGGTCATTTGCCATGGTGATTGCACCCTCGTGGTGACGAATCATTGCCTCTAACCAGGCGGTATCAAATGCTGTTCCACGTAATGCGCCAAGAGCATTGAGCTCATCTAATGAAAGCATTCCTTCCATCATTTCAGAATGATCCATATATGCATCCATTTCGGTGGGCTTGTTCCACTTTGTAAGAACGTCTTTCATGAAGGCAATTTCAGGGTCCTGAGCGTTCTTTATCTCCGTTGCAAGTTCTCGCACTGCATCACTTGCTTCAATTGTGGGGTCAAGTGCAATATCGGCCATCTCGATGGCCTGTTCATGGTGGGGAATCATCATTTGGGCAAACATGACATCATCATCATTGAAGCTCTGATTGGCCACGGCCGAAGTGTCTGAGGCATCTGTTGAACTGTCTGATGATGAACATGCGCTAAGAGTGATGAACGCAATTGCACAAGCGGAAATGATGAGAACTCGTGAGCGCATAACTAGACCTTACTTTCTTTTCTTTTTCACCGTATAAGGGTGACTCCAGCAAATCAAGTCACCTACATACAAGATCAATTAAATGATGCTGTGACAAGTGCTGCGGTAATAGCAACAACTACAGCCCCAATTGCTGCTTCGGTGTAACTAGCACGAACGAGAAGTGCTCGTTTTCTGTCAATTGCTACAGATTGTGACTGTGTATATCGAACAAGTCGTTGTCGGTTGATATCTCCAACTTTCAACATCAAGGCAACAACCACAAGTTTAAGTAACAAGATTCGCCCATGAGATGAAGTGAACAATGTGGTGATACCACCATGTAGACGAAGCGTCTGAATCACGCCAGTGATGATGATGGTGATCACAGCAATTTTTGCAACATCACCAAATTTCACAAATACTCCGAGGATTTTTTCGTTTTCAATTTTTGGAGCAACCAGAAAGATAAGAACGATAAGTCCACCGAGCCAGACCGCACTTGCTGCTGTGTGGGCGATATCTACAGGGATACCCAACCAAGGTGCACCAAAAGATCGTGCGTGTCCCGTGTAGGACAAAGTGGTGAGATATGCGAGGGCGTTCACCGACGCCAGTTTTGTGAACGTCGTTGAAAAGTTATGCATCGGCCTCTGCGCAATGAGGTAGACAAAAGCCCCACCGCTTACAGCGCGAAGCAAAAACATAGAACCCGGTGTTGAGGACAGTGCATCGTTGATGGAAAAGATTGCAGAGAAAGGGGAGGAGTCATTGAGATCGCTGACGAACATGAGTCCCTGCACAGCAGGCACAATTGCAAGAGCGAGTGCTGAACCACGAGCGGTAAGCAGGGCTTTGGGATCGCTAAGAATTCCCGGTGCGAAATTGAATTGTGCAAAGAGCAAACCGCCAAGAAGAAATAGGGCACTGTAGCCAGTGAGACGGAGTACCCATCGTGTGGGTTCTTGGGCAAAGCCAAAAAACGAAGAGTCTTGAACTTGAGAATTCACAGGTGTATCCGTAGTTGAAGAATCTTGTGGGGGGAGTGTGGTCGGGGCACCGTTAGTTGTAGGACCTGTAGTGATCGTGAATTGCACTCTGCCAGAGACAACATGACCATCGGTGCTGACAAGTCGCCATCGTGCGGAAACTGCCCCAGAGAGATTGGTGGGAAGGGAATATTTCACAACCTTTTCCGACTCACCATGTGTTGGATTTGTCAGTGGAGTTCGCACACCATCAGCATTGATGATTTCGGCAGATGCCGAATTTAACGGAACATTATTCGTAAATGAAATGGTCCATTCATTGAGGGGTGCCGAAACAACTTCACCATCGGCTGGGTTACTGCTATCGATGGCATTGTGAGCCAATGCAACTTGGTCCGACATCAGCAGTGACAATCCGATTGCGATACCAATCACAACAACTGTGCGTCGGCAAAAGCTAGAAAATGACATCTGCAGCATGAATGAATGAAGTCTATGTCTCATCTCTGTGATGTATGTGTCGCAATGGACGCAAGGTGAGCCTTTAGAATAGGGACAATGGAAATTGAAATGATTGTTGAGATTCCTCAGGGCTCACGTAACAAATACGAGATGGATCACGAAACCGGTCATATCTGGCTTGATCGAAACTTGTTCACCGCGACGCAGTACCCACTCGATTATGGATTTTTCCCTAACACACTCGGCGAAGACGGCGATCCACTTGATGCATTGATTTTGCTACAACAACCAACATTTCCTGGATGTCATCTATGGGCGCGCCCGATTGGTGTGTTTTGGATGGAAGACGAAAAGGGTCCTGATGCGAAAGTGCTCTGTGTGCCCTCACGTGACGCACGCTATGCGGCATATAACGATTTAATCGATGCCCCTGATCATCTTTTGGCTGAAATTGGAAACTTCTTTGAGGTCTACAAACTCATCGAGCCCGATAAAACTTCAACAACTGGTGGTTGGGCTAATCGTGAAGCTGCCGAAGAAGAGATTCGCGCAGCCATTGCGCGTCACATTCACTGACGCATAACTTCCCTCTCGTCATTTATCCGCGAATACGGATGATCCCTGTAATCAAACCGATGATAAAGACCACTCCAAGAATCCAAATAAGGGAATCAATTCCGGTACTTGGAAGTGTGTCTCCCGGAATGGCTGGTGCGATTGTGGTCGCAACGGAAGTGATACAACTGTCATTGCGAATTGTGTTGGTGTCTAATGTGACAGCACCATTGCGCGCGAGCAATTGACCGTAGATAGTGGCACCCGTGTTGGCGGTAATGCTGGTGAGGGCGTAAATGTGACCTCTAAAAGTTGAACTCACTCCCAGTGTCGCCGAACTACCTACTTGCCAAAAGATATTGCACGCTTGCGCTCCGTTAGTGAGAACCATTGTGCTGTTTGGTGATGTAGTCACTGTTGATGCAGCTTGAAAGACGAAGACAGCCGAGGGGTCTCCTTGTGCGTCAAAGGTAAGTGTTCCCGAGTTTTCAAAAGTACCGGCTGCAGTTGCGTATGTGCCGGGAAGAAGTGTTTGTCCAGCTAAATCGGGTGCACCCAACGTTGTGGGTGTGGGAATTCCAAGATCGTTGTATGCAGTCACAAGATCGGTTTGTGCGATAGATGCAGCGGTGTCGGTGATATGTAAAACACCAGATGTAGTCACACTTGCGCTTCCCGTAAATGATGTTCCCGGAGAAAGGCCAATGTCACCTCCAGCTGTTCCAGAATCTTCTCTGTGTGGGTAAGTAAGCAATCTTCGTGAACTTGACCGTAACGATGACCCACTTCAATCACGAAAGGAATTCATACCTCGTTAGCGATTGGTGACGCAGTCTCAACAGCAATGGTAGTCGAATAGCGCACTAGATTTTCTGAGGTGAGGAAAAATGTCCTGTTCATCACTGTGGATCAGTTTCGTGGGGAATGTTTTGTCTCTGGAAATGAACAGGGCTCTTGGCCCATTAAGACGCCCGCGCTTGCATCGCTAGCAGAACAAGGTGTTCATTTCACTCGCCACTACAGCCAAGCAAGTCCGTGTGCACCAGGAAGAGCTTCGTTGTATACCGGTATGTACCAGATGAACCATCGCGTGGTGGCCAATGGAACTCCGCTTGATCATTCCTTTGACAACCTTGCGCTTGTCTTGCGGCGATCGGGGTATGCGCCAGCCTTGTTTGGATACACAGATCAATCAGTAGACCCACGTGTGACTACCGGCCCCGATGACCCACGACTTGAGACGTATGAGGGTGTACTCCCAGGATTCGATTGCATCGTTGATCTCACGCGAGGTCACGAGCCATGGCTGTCATGGTTGGAATCTTTTGGTGTTGACACAACACGAGGTGTGATTTCCATGCTCGCCACAGAGCACAAGCGTCCTTCCCACTTGAGCGTGTCGTCGTTTATGACGAACGAGTTTTTGGACTGGCATAAAGATCAAAAAGATCCATGGTGTGCTCATCTCAGTTATCTGCGCCCTCATCCTCCTTATTCAGCAGCTGGTGATTTTTCCACGATGTATACAGGTGATGAATTGCCTGAACCAATTGAGGTCGGAGAAGATATTCATCCTCTTCATCGAGCTCTTTTGGGAATTGAATCTGCTGCAGCACCTTTGGAACATGAAAAACTACGCCGAATGCGGTCGCACTATTTTGGAATGATTTCGGAAGTAGATGCGCAACTGGGAAGAGCTTTTGAGACGTTGAAAGAACGTGGTGAATGGGAAAACACGATTGTCATCGTGACTTCTGATCACGGTGAGATGTTGGGAGATCATGGCCTTAGAGAAAAAATGGGCTATTGGGACCAAGCTTTTCATGTGCCATGCATCATTCGGGTTCCAGAACTAAAAAATGCTCATGGGAGTCGTGTTGTGGGATTCACCGAGAACATTGATCTGTTGCCCACGATATGTGAACTGATTGAAGCAGAGCCGCCACATCAATGCGATGGGTATTCTCTAGTTCCATTTCTTAGCGGGGAGGTCCCCAATCGTTGGCGTAATGCTGCAGCGTGGGAATTTGATTGGAGTGCCTATTTCATAGATCCCACACCTGGAACCACATGGAATCGTCAACTAACGGCGATGTCATTGGTCACTCTCCGAACAGAAACACATGCTTTGGTGCAGATGGCCGATGGAACAAGTATGTGTTTTGATCTTGCAAAAGACCCTCATTGGAAAACCAGAGAAACAAATGCAGACATTGTGTTGAAGCTGTCTCAGCAGTTACACGCGTGGAGAATGCAGCACAATCGACATAACTTCACTGGTTTCTTAGTCGAGAATGGCGGCGTTGGTAGATGGTCACCCGAGGTAGCGTGGCGAACGTGAGCACTGCATCATTTCCACTCACGACCGACGACATTAACTTTTTTGCAAAAAATGGCTGGCTTCTCACTGAACCGCTATCACTTGCTGATGTACAGCATGTCCAAGATTGGGTCACCGAGATTCACGATTGGCCGATGAAAACAGATGATTCGTCGTGGCTGCACTACCAAGAGATGACAATTCATGGACCACGGTTATGCCGAACTGAGAATTTCACTCCATTTCACAAGAAGATGTTTGGTCTTCTTCGACAGGGAGCGTTGCTCGACATTGCTTCTCAATTGTTGGACGAACAGGCAGTTCTTTACAAAGAGAAAATCAACTACAAATTGGCTGGTGGTGCTGGTTATTCACCACATCAAGATGCTCCCGCATATCCATTTATTGATAATCACATTTCTTGCATGGTGGCTGTGGATGATGCAACTACAGAAAATGGTTGCTTAGAAGTAGTGAGTCAATGTCATCAAGAAGTTTTGACAATGGACAGCAAAGGATGTATCGATTCTGCACTTGTCGCAGCCTTTACATGGGAGCCAGTAGAACTTCGCGCGGGTCAAGTGTTGTGGTTTCATTCGCGTACACCGCATAGAAGTGGTCCAAACAACTCAACTCGAGATCGTCGTGCTTTGTATCCCACTTACAACGCCCTACGCGAGGGTGATTTGCGCGCTGCTTATTATGTACAAAAGCTTCGCGAATTTAGTGAACAAGAAGCGACGGGAGGCACTGTAAGGGTGTCGCTTATTGGAGATTTTGAGGGAAAGCCAGTCTGATGTTGTTTGAGAAGGTCACTGACATTGTCGATCTTTATCGACAATGCGGAGAAAATATGTATGACGAGGAAATTTCTCAAACTACTCATGCGGTGCAGTGTGCACGCCGCGCACAAAAAGATGGCGCATCAACTGCGTTAGTTCTTGCTGCACTTCTCCATGATGTGGGACATCTTTTAGAGATCCGTGCGCGTGCGTCATCGCAAGTGGTGTCTGATGTCGATCTTCGACATCAAGATTCTGGAGCTGAAGCATTATCGAAGCTATTCGGTGAGCAGGTGACCGAACCAATTCGTTGGCATGTGGAAGCAAAACGTTTCCTTTGTGCTACAGATGGCGAATACGCGCGCAGCCTCAGTGCAGGATCGACCGCAAGCTTGGCGTTACAGGGTGGCGCAATGACGAAAGAACAATGTGATCAGTTTCTGACACGAGAACAAAGTAGAGATGCAGTTCGCCTACGTCGATGGGATGATCTTGGTAAGGACACTGTCAATACGCCCTCATCGTTGAATGAATTTGAGGAACTTCTGCACGCCCTTGTGAATGGGCTATCGGCCTAGCCAGATTGACCTAGCGACTCGCTTCCAATTGATACATCGGTAAACCGCCATTCTTTACCCATAATCCAGCACCAACTTGTGTAAAAAATGGTGTCAGTTGTGTGCGGTACCAAGTTGCACTGCGCTTGTAGACCTGCAGATCTGTGCCGCGTGAGTCCACAATGTTTTCGTAATCCCATTTTGTGGGTAATTCCAGGTACAACACGTGTCGCGTTGCCGATGCGAGGTTTTCTATTGCATTGATAAACGATGCGTTATCAAGATATTGCAACACGCTATGACAGACAACGAGATCGTATTTTCCGCGTGGTTTCCATTCTGCAATGTTGCGTCTCTCGTGGTTCCATGTGGTGCAGGCATGGTCGCTGACATCAATCGATCGCACTTGTACATGGGGGTAATTGGAGTTGTACCAATCACGCCACATGCCCATTCCCGCACCCACGTCTAATACGGAATCAATGTTGACACCCCACCAGGCGCACATGTTGTGCACTGCAGTTGCAAGATGAGCAATGCGTTCGACATCATGTGCGCCGTCTTTGCCGTAGAAACGTGTGTAGTAATCACTATCGAAACGAGCCATAGTGACAACGCTAGGACTTAAAACCAGAGGCAACCCAGACATCCACACTCACGTGTCTCACTGGGGCTGCATCTGCTGCGGTCTGCCAGACGAGGGGAGTCATAGCGAAAAGATCATGGGCTGAGTCATCGCTGAGTTCAAGATCAAATTGAATGCGTTGTGCGTGAATCGCATGCTCAGGTGGCTGATCCCGTTTTTTCTCACGTTCAACAAGACCTACATCGCGTTTTGGCCGCATCTGATGTAGATGATGTGCACCTGGCGTGACAGTAACCCACTGTCCACATGATGTGAGTACGCGCTGAAACTCACTATGAGAATGAGGTGCAAAGACGCTAAATACAGCATCACATGATGCATCACGCACGGGAAGCCGGAAAGCATTCGCAACAGCGAATTGAGATTCCGGAAAAGTTTTACTTGCCATGCGGATGCCTTGCTTTGCGATATCGATGCCAAACTTGTATGACGAATGAATTTGGGAAAGGTAATACCCTTCACCACAGCCGACGTCGAGAACGGCCCCGTCTATCTCTTCAATCACCTTCGCTAAAGCATTAGCAATGGGCCGATACGACCCTGTGGATAAAAAGCGACGTCTGGCAGCCAGTGAAGCTGGAGTGTCACCAGGGACTGCATCACCGACAAGCCGACCAGTAACGAGCAAGTTGAGGTATCCCTCACGAGCGCGGTCAAAGGAATGCCCATTTGGACACAACACGCCATGGGCGCTGGGTGTAAGCGCTAACTGGCAATGCGGACATGCGAATATAGAGGGGACTTTTGACACTTCTGCCATACGTGCAGTCTCTCATTAGGCTAGAGAAATGGAGTTGTCATGACGAACGCTGTGTTTACCGCACGCAATACAGCGCTAGTGGCACTCGGAGCTGTGGATGCCCCTCAAGAGGTGACCTCGAGCTGGATTGACGAGCAACTTGCAGAAACCTATGCCGCATGCGGCGTGCGTCCGGGTTTGTTGGAAAAAGTAGCGGGCATCAAAAGTCGACGCTGGTGGCCAGAAGGGACCACATTTGACCAAGTGGCAGCCGAAGCAGGCCGTGTCGCTTTGGAAAACGCTGGTGTGAGTGCATCTGATGTGGATGTCCTGATCAGCACATCGGTATGCAAACACCATCTTGAGCCATCTTTGGCATCGTCGGTGCAT
>JAUMDU010000174.1:0-16831 GCA_032121425.1 Ilumatobacteraceae bacterium
TCTTGATGATTTCTCCCGGGACGACATTGGCCCGAGCAAGAGATAACGCTATCGGGCGAGCAGGTCGCCACACAAGCCATTTACACAGTGGAAATACCCACCATCTGGGGCATCTATCCCCTATGCAGGGTCGATATAGGCCGGTGCGCGCTTTTCGAAGTCGCTCATCACCGCTTCGCGCTGATTATGACCCCCGATGAGAGAGCTAATGATGCGACGCTCGGCTGCGAACTGGGCGGCGGCGAAATCCAAAGTGAGACGGTTCAAAAGTTCCTTGGCCCCACGCACAGCATCAGGGCTTCGCTTACAGATTTCTTCGGCATACGCAAAGGCATCTTCTCGTGGAGTCTCGCTGAGTCGAGTGACCAATCCCATTGCATGTGCTTCACGGCCATCAAAGATGCGCGCAGACAACACGATGTCCTTCAATACATCGGGTCGCACCAAACCTTGCATCAACACTGTGCCTGCCATATCTGGCACCAGACCCCAATATGTTTCACGCACAGAGAACTTGGTGTCGGGATGTGCAAAACGCATGTCGGCTCCCAATGCAATTTGGCAACCGCCTCCTAATGCATGACCGTGTACTGCAGCAATAACTGGCACTGGCACTTCTTGCCACACCCATGCCGATTGTTGCCCGAGGTGAGTGATGCGATCCCCCGACATGTCCGACGCTGACGGCTGGCGCTCTCCCCCTGAGTTGTTTGCGCCGCCAGCCATTGCCCCCATAGATGCAAGGTCAAGACCTGCACAAAACGACGCTCCCTCACCAGAGACCACAACAACGCGAATCTTCTTGTTTGTCTTCAGCGACTCGCCAGCGTCAACGATTGCTTGGAATTGCTCTCCATCAAGGGCGTTGCGCTTGTCCGCACGGTTGAAACGCACATCGGCAATGCCGTCGGAAATGGAGATGGTGACTCTGTCGCTCATGGGGTTATCTTGCCATGCCCCAAGGAACTGGCTCGCACCCAAAGATGGCAGACTGGGACTATGCATTTAAATCTTTCTGCCGATGAAGTACTCAAGACCACACGAAGCGTGCGCAAACGACTCGATTTCGACAAGCCCGTAGAACGCGCCATTGTTGAAGAGTGTCTCGAAATTGCACTTCAAGCTCCCACAGGAAGCAACAGCCAAGGTTGGCACTGGGTAGTAGTGGAAGATGCTGCAAAGAAGAAGGCACTCGCTGACATTTACCGTAAGAACTGGAACATCTACGCCAACATGCCAGGACGCGAATTTGAAGCCGGCGACTCACGTGGTGAGCGCATGGATTTAGTTCGCGACTCGGCTGGATACCTCGCCGACAATTTTGAACGCGCACCGTTGTTAATGATTCCTTGTATCGAGGGCCGTCTCGACAACTTGCCCGTCTTTGCATCAGCTGGTGCGTGGGGCTCGCTGTTGCCCGCAGTGTGGAGCTTTATGTTGGCTCTTCGTGAACGTTCGATGGGATCTGCTTGGACAACTATTCACCTCATCGGTGACGGTGAAAAAGAAGCAGCTGATCTTCTTGGAATTCCTTTTGACAAAATCACACAAGGTGGCCTCTTCCCCATCGCCTACACCCTCGGCACAGAATTCAAGCCCGCAAAGCGCGAGCCATTGAGCAAGATTCTCCACTGGGATACTTGGTAAGTCGTGACAGCAATAGTCACCACCGAAATACTCGACGGTGTTGCACTCATATGCATGGATGACGGCAAGGCGAATGCCATGTCGTTGGCGATGCAACAAGGAATTCACCAAGGTCTAGATCTGGCTGAACAACATAATCTTCCTGTTGTTCTCACCGGACGAGATGGAATTTTCTCTGCGGGGTTTGATCTAAAAACTTTGGCAGCTGGCGGACAGCCCGCTGTAGATATGTTGCGCGGCGGTCTCGAGTTATCACTTCGTCTCCTGCAATTTCCCACGCCAGTGATTGCCGCATGTAGTGGGCATGCAATTGCAATGGGAATTTTTGTGCTCACCAGTTGCGACTACAGAATTGGCATTGCAGGCAACTATCGCTATGCCGCCAATGAAGTTGCGATCGGCATGACAATGCCTTGGTCCACCATAGAAATTTTGCGTCAGCGTCTTACGCCAGCGGGAGTAAACCGAGCTGTGCTGTTTGCCGAAAACTTCACACCCGACAATGCCATATCTTTTGGTGTACTTGATGATGTTGTCGCAAGCGATGCATTGCGCGAATACGCCTTACAGATAGCAAGAAACACGAGCTCACTTGATATGCGCGCCCATTTCGACAGCAAGAAGAGACTTCGCGTAGACACCATTGCAGCAATGCGCACTGGTCTTGAAAAAGACCAAATTGGCTGGGAAAAACAATTCCTCGCCTAGAGCGTTGTTGATTTAATCGACAAGTCGCAGCCCGCTAGGGGCAATTGATTGATCCACAAACGGCAGATCCACCACGAACTCTGTGCGGTGCGCCGGAAACACATGGTGTGAGACCAGCACCACACGTTCATCAATGCTTGATGTTGTGCGCACACAGCGCAGCACCGGAGAGCCGACTGGCACTTTCAATACTTCTGCTTCTTCTGCTGTGGCCGCATCGGCTCCAATAGTTTGTGTTGCGCCACTGAGAGGCACATCAAGAAGTTCATAAAACGGCGAACGTTCAACATCTGCTCGTGAGAGATTCTCTGCAAGTTCCGCAGGACACCACACGGTCACAATCGCGAATGGTTCACCATCTGCAAGATTTACACGGCGAACGCGCAACACTTGAGTAGTGCCCAATGCATGCGCCACTTTCTTGGGTGCTTTCTCGAACGCAAATTCAAGAACACGTCGTTGTGGCACTGCACCCGATGCGCGCATCTGATCTTCAATGGTGGCTAGTCGCGCCAAGGGTTGGCGCACAGTGTCACCAGCAACAAACCAACCAAAGCCCTGACGGGAATCCACAAGGGCATCGTCTCGCAAGATTTCAAGTGCCTTGCGCACCGTCACACGACTCACACCGAATTCACCAGAAAGCTCCGATTCACTTGGCAGCAATCGACCCGCGGCATAGGTGCCAGAGAGAATGCGGCCGCGAAGTTCTTCGGCGATGTGGTGATAGCGAATAGTGCGCACTTGTATTAGAGTTGTATACACAGAGAAAAAAAGCAAGTCCGCTACTTGCACGACGAAAGGTGGCCCTCAATGGCCGTGACCGCCGGAACCCCCATCGAACTTGTTCAAGGTGTGTATGCCTCTTTGACAGCAAACACCGAATTAGGTCGCAAGCGCCTTGGTCGCCCACTGACGTTGGCAGAAAAAATCCTCATCAACCACCTCGTTGATCCCGCACAACAAGAAATGGAACGCGGCCGCAGTTACGCCGACTTCCGCCCTGATCGTGTGGCTATGCAAGACGCCACCGCACAGATGGCATTGTTGCAATTCATGACAGCAGGCTTACCGACCACTGCAGTTCCCTCAACAGTGCATTGCGACCACCTCATTTTGGCAAAGCGCGGATCAGCACTAGATCTTGTTGATGCAAACGACACCAACCGTGAGGTCTATGACTTCTTGCGTTCAGTGAGCGCCAAGTACGGCGTGGGGTTTTGGGGTCCAGGTAGCGGAATCATTCACCAAGTAGTGCTTGAAAACTACGCATTCCCCGGCGGAATGATGATCGGCACCGACAGCCACACACCAAATGCAGGCGGACTTGGCATGGTGGCAATTGGTGTTGGTGGCGCAGACGCCGTAGACGTGATGACGGGCTTTCCCTTCAACGTGCGTTGGCCAAAAGTTATTGGTGTGAAACTCACCGGCACATTGTCGGGCTGGAGCAGTCCGAAAGATGTGATCTTGGAAGTTGCGCGAGTACTCACTGTGGAAGGTGGCACAGGCGCAATTGTTGAATACTTCGGACCAGGAGCCGACAACATTTCTGCAACTGGCAAGGCCACCATCTGCAACATGGGTGCCGAAATTGGTGCCACATGTTCAGTGTTTGGCTACGACGACAACATGGGTGCCTACTTGCGCTCTACAGGTCGCAGCGACATTGCTGCAGCCGCAGAGAAAGTGGCAAGCGATCTTCGCCCGGACGACGGCGCACTGTATGACCAAGTCATTGAAATCAATCTCGACAATTTGACACCACTTATTAACGGTCCACACTCCCCTGACCGTGCACACAAAGTGGGCGCAGCCGTCGGCAAAGAAGCGGTAGCTAACGATTGGCCACTTGAGATTTCATCGGCGCTGATTGGGTCGTGCACAAACTCTTCCTACGAAGACATCACACGCGCAGCATCTATTGCTCGTCAAGCAGCAGCCGCTGGCCTTAAGGCAAAAGTTGAACTGTTGATTACACCTGGCTCCGAACAAACGCGTGCAACCATCGAACGCGATGGTTTGCTTGCAGACCTCGAAGCAATTGGTGCAACAGTGCTTGCTAATGCGTGTGGTCCATGTATTGGCCAGTGGGAACGCAATGCAGATGTGAATGCAAAGCCCAACACCATCGTCAACTCATTCAACCGCAACTTCCCCAAGCGCAACGATGGTTCAGCAAACACTTTGTCATTCGTGACAAGCCCCGACACTGTGATTGCACTTGCACTTGCGGGCCGTTTGGATTTCAATCCCATGACCGACACATTGACTGCACCCGACGGCACACAAGTAACACTTGCGCCACCTACTGGTGAAGTACTTCCTGCAAAGGGTTACGACCCAGGCGAAGACACCTTTACTGCCCCACCTGCGGATGGTTCAGGTGTTGTTGTTGAAGTGAGCCCCACAAGTGATCGTTTGCAACTTCTTGAACCATTCCCCGCATGGAATGGAAAGGACTACGTAGAACTTCCCATCTTGATGAAAGCCCAAGGCAAGTGCACCACCGACCACATCTCAGCTGCCGGTAAATGGCTCAAATACCGCGGACATCTCGAGAACATCTCGGGCAACTTGTTTATTGGTGCCGTGAACGCATTTGGTGGCGCCGTGGGTGAAGGTGTGGACATCACCGATGGACAACGCCGCAGTTACCCCGATGTGGCAAAGCGTTACAGCGAAGCTGGAATCCAATGGTGTGCCATTGGCGACCAGAACTACGGAGAAGGTTCATCACGTGAACATGCTGCGATGGAGCCACGCTTCCGTGGTGGAGTTGTGATTTTCGCACGTTCATTCGCACGCATTCACGAAACAAACCTCAAGAAGCAAGGTCTTGTTCCTCTCACCTTTTCTGACCCAAAGACCTACGACCAGATTGAAGAATCAGATCGCATCTCTGTGTTGAATTTGCCACCCGTGCCCGATCAGCCAATGAAGTGTCGCATCACTAAAGCAGACGGCTCCACCGTTGACTTCGAAGCAAAGCACACCTTTAGCCCCGAACAAATTGAATGGTTCAAGGCAGGATCTGCACTCAACATCGTGCGTGAAAAAGTAGCGAAGTCAAAGTAGGTATTCGTGTCACCTCACAGTGACACAACCCAGATTTAGTCAGTGCCTGGTCGTCGAATTTCTTCGGCCTCAGGGTCACCTGAGTAATTCGATGGATAACTGCGTCTAAGTTCATCAGCGGTGGGTTCACGATGCACTCGCGCTTCTTCTGGCAGCAATGCTGCAATTGCATCCATAATGATCTGCGTGTCTTCATCAGGATCGACATAGTTCAACGTCACTGGTTCTCCCACACGCACAATCACTTGTGGAGGCGACGTTACGTTGGTGATGTTGGGAAGCTTCGCATTGCGTGGCCACACATTTTCTGTGCCCCAGATACCCACAGGAATAACTGGTGCTCGAGTTTCATCAGCTAAACGTGCTGCACCCCATCGCCCCTTCAGCACAGGATCAAAAAACGCCGGTCCACGTGGAATAGTGCCCTGGGGCATGATGGCCACAAGATCTCCCGCCAAAAGAGATTGACTCGCTGCACGCAACGGCTCATCGCTTCCTGTTCCCCGCTCCACTCGAATACCACCCAAGGCCGTAGCAAGCGGACCAATGATGGGAGCATCAAAGACTTCCTTCTTGCCAAGAAACCGCACTGCTCGGCCGGTCTTTGCCACTGCGAGCGAAATCGCAGCAATATCGAAATAGCTACGGTGGTTACCACACAAAATTGCTGCGCTATCTGAAGGAATGTTTTCTGTACCAGAGATAGAAAACTTTGCATACGGAAAAACTTCAGGGCGAGCAAACTTCATCAGTGCCTGCTGCGCTTCAAGACCGATGATAGGAATTTTTGCAACACCTACAGGAACATCGAAGTGCATCACTGGCCAACGACGCGCTACTGCCATGAGACGCAATCGCCAGTCGGGATTCACACAATGTGGAAATCCCACCATCGATAACAACGGTTCGTCAAAAACACTGTCGCTATAGGCATAGGACTGCTCAACATCAACATTGTTATCTCGACACCATTGAGCAACAGCATCTTTCTTTCCTTTAGACCACACATACGATCCCTCTAGTTCACCTGTGTAGCGACCCGTGCTATCCACTTCGTATGTTGTGGCGATCACATCATCGAAGCCCACCTCACGTGCAAAAGGTGCAATGAGATCACGGGGAGTAGTTGTTGCAAGCACTACGTGTCGGCCATGCGCACGATGATCATTAATCACTTGACGCACAAAAGGTTGCAGTAATTCCATTAACTCAGGAACAGCTTTTTCTGCAGCTATCTGCACTGCAGATTGTGATTGACCTCGCATTGCAAGAACTGCTTGTCGACCCAACACCATCGAAGGCAAGTTCTCACCGAATGTTTCAAATATTTGGTACAAGAACGTCTCGCCTGGCACTGAACGATTCACCACTCCGGTCTCGCGCAACACCTTGCTCACCACAAGTGCAGATGCACCCGACAAAATCGTTCTGTCGAGATCGAAAAATGCACCTTGGCCCACGGGGGTACCTTATGCCCCTTCAACCCAGAGAAAAACCACTTCCAAGAAGCCAGTAATGGGAGAAGCCCCGCAGGGGGTGCGGGGCTTCTCTACCTAAACCCGATAGTGGGGGGACTATCTGTTGGGTTCTTTCGGCTGGCTAATGGGGGCATTGCCAGCGCGATTTCTATAAGTGAAATTATGCACGTGAATGCGTGAACACTCAAGGCGAACGATGCGATAGTTGCTATCGTTTTTAGAGATACTTATCTGGGGGGCAGATGGAACTCAAACAACTGCAGATTTTGGTGGCCATCTCTGAACATGGGTCCTTCTCAGGGGCAGCCAAAGCGCTGGCCACGGCCCAATCCAATGTCTCGGCCCATATCGCTCGTCTTGAGACTGAATTGGGATCGACATTGATTGAACGCTCCAGTGGTCGACTGACTGAGGAGGGCGAAATTGTTGTAGGTCGTGCTCGTCGTATCTTGCACGAGGTTGAAGACATTGACGCCGACATTCACTCACTGGGTGATAGCGCTACTGGTGAATGCCGCATTGGAGTTCTTGGAACAACAGCACGCTGGCTCATGCCGCCGCTCCTCAATTCACTCACCCGACATCACCCCGGTGTGAAAACCACAATTGTGGAAGGTGCAACAAGTTCTCTTATGCCGCGACTCATCAGTGGCGAAATTGATGCAGCTCTCGTGCACTTGCCAGTGATGGAAACGAACCTTGATACACGCGAGATGTTCGCAGAAGAATTGTTTCTTGTTGCCCCAACTCGCCACGTACTTGCCCAACACGAAACCATCTCGCTCGAAGAACTCGCCCACCACCCCATACTCCTTGCACCCCGGGGAACCGCCCAACGACGCATTGTGGATCGAGCTTCTGCGAATAAAGGCGTCACGCTGCAATCACAAGCCGAAATCGACGGTGTACGCCTCATGGCTTCACTGGTGTTTGAAGGATTCGGTGCAGCAATTGTCCCTGCAAGCGCGGTACCGGGTTGGCTTAAAGGAGATTTTGTACGTATCAGTGTTCCTGATTTACCGCGACGAGTAGTGGGCTGGGTTCAAAGAGATCGGCCCCGGCCGAATCGCGCCACATTGGCTGTGCGTGACAGGGCATTTGAGGTTGCTCGTCGTCATGCACCCCGACAACCAGGAATTACCTTGCAAATTGGTAGTAAACCACTGCCAAGAAGCGCCAGAGAGACCTAGACAAAGGTCAGGGTCTACTGTTGAGACGTGGCTCAGACGGATACTTCGCACTACGACATTGTCGTTGAGTTACAACACAGCGTTCCAGGAGCCGCGACCGCTCAAGTTGTTCGACTCTCTCAGGGTCGCGAAGTTGTCTGGCTTGCCATCAACGGCGAAATTCATAAAGGTGCTCTTTCGGCAAGCGCATCGCATGTGATTGCTACTGCTGCAGTCACTGCACGCACGAAGATGTTGCCGCTGGTGCTGCAAATTGAATCTTCTGGTGCAGACATTTTGGAAGGAATCTCTGCACTTCACGGCTGGGGTAAAGCAGCCAAGGCGTTGTCAGATTGCTCGGGTGTCATTCCCACCATCAGTGTGGTCACAGGGCCTGCTGTGTCTGGTCCTGCGTTGTTAATTGGACTATCCGATTTTGTAGTGATGACGAAAGATTCCTACGCCTTTGTCAGTGGCCCCACAATGGTTGCCGAATTCACTGGCATCACCATGACAGCCGACGAGTTAGGCGGCGCATCTGTACAGGCGCGCAACAGTGGTGTGGCCTCAACAGTGGTGGACGATCTTGATGGTGCAGTTGCATGGATTGAAGATTTGTTGGAGTACTTGCCCGACAATGTGAACTGTGTTCCACACAATCTTGAAACTAACGATGCCGATGATCGACCCACACAAGAAGCAGGTCTCGTCGTACCAGAATCATCGACTGGCAGTTATGACATGCGCAAAATCATTGCTGCGCTAGTAGACGATGGCGTGTACTTAGAACTCAAGCCAGCGTGGGCAGGAAATCTGGTCACTGTGTTTGCACATATGGGTGGCCACAGCATTGGCATCGTGGCCAACCAGCCGATGAACTTAGCGGGCACGCTCGACATACCTGCCTCACAAAAAGCTGCACGGTTTGTGGCGTTCTGTGATGCATTTAATATTCCGATACTCACATTGGTCGATACTCCTGGTTTCTACCCCGGCAAAGATCTTGAATGGCGAGGCATGATTCGACATGGCGCACAATTGGTATTCGCCTACGCCCGCGCCACCGTTCCGAGAATTTGCGTCATCATCCGCAAGTCTTATGGAGGCGCCTACATCGTGATGGACTCCAAGAAAATGGGCAACGATCTTTGCCTAGCATGGCCATGGGCAGAACTTGCCGTGATGGGGGCAGGTCAGGCAGCTGCAATTCTTCAACGCCGCGCCACACCAGAGGAGCGCACCGCTTTTGAAGCTGATTACACGCAACGACTTCTAAATCCCTATATCGCTGCTGAACGGGGCTATATCGATGCAGTGGTGACGCCTGAAGATACGAGAAAAGAAATTTGTGCATCTCTGCACATGCTGGTGGACAAACGCGAAAACTTGGTCTCTCGCAAGCACGACAACACCCCGCTCTAGGGCTCATGGGGCCTGGAAATGGGTAACTGATACCTCGCTCGTCTAGCCTGTCAAGTGGGGGAAAAAAGCTCCCGTCGGAATATCCGGTCAGCAGTCAAGGAGATCCCATATGGCTGACACCATCACCATCATCGACGACAGAACGGGAAAGAAAGTCACGGTGCCCATTACGGGCGGTGTTTTTTCTTCTGCGGCATTACGCGAACTTGACCCAAGTTTGTTTATGTACGACCCCGCATTTTTGTCGACAGCCTCATGTGCATCATCAATCACCTATCTCGACGGTGATGCGGGAATCTTGCGTTATCGCGGCTATCCCATCGAACAGCTCGCAGAAAACTCCACGTTTCTCGAAGTGGCATACCTGTTACTCAATGGCGAACTGCCAACAAAAGATGAAATGGCCGCATGGGAATACGGCGTATGTCATCACACCATGATTCATGAAAACATGCGCAAGCGTTTTGTTGATGGCTTCCACTACGACGCACACCCCATGGGAATGTTTGTCTCGGCAACCGCTGCGCTTGGAACCTTCTACGACGATGCGAAGGATATTTTCAACAAGGATTCATTCGACAAACAAGTGCTTCGTCTCGTTGCCAAAGTTCCCACAATTGCTGCGATGTGTTATCGCTTCAGCCAGGGATTGCCTTTTGTTTCACCTAATAATTCACTTTCCTATGGTGAGAACTTCTTGAACATGATGTTCCGCATTGGTGAGGATTACTCCGTAGATCCAGTTCTTGCTCGCGCAATGGACGTGTTGTTCATTCTTCATGCTGATCACGAACAAAACTGCGGCACCACCACCATGCGTGTGGTGAGTTCTGCAAACTCTGACCCCTACACCTGTACTGCTGCAGCAGCCGCTGCGCTCTACGGCCCTCTTCATGGTGGAGCCAACGAAGCAGTAGTGCGCATGCTTGCTGAAATCGGCGATGTGAAGAATGTTCCTGCATTCATTGAAAGCGTTAAAGCCGGCGAGGGCCGCCTCATGGGCTTTGGGCATCGCGTCTACAAGAACTTCGATCCCCGTGCAACGTTGATTAAAAAGACCGCATATGAAGTTTTTGAAGTCACAGGCATGAACCCATTGTTGAAAATCGCACTCGAACTTGAAAAGGTTGCGCTCAACGATGAATACTTCGTGTCGCGCAAGTTGTACCCCAACGTGGACTTCTACTCAGGCTTGATTTACCAAGCATTGGGATTCCCCGTTGACATGTTCACCGTATTGTTTGCAATTCCCCGCACCGTGGGCTGGCTTGCACATATGCAAGAGCTTCTGAACGACAAAGATCAAAAGATCAGCCGTCCTCGCCAGTGGTACACCGGTGCAGATGAGCGCGACTACATCCCTGTAGCGAAGCGCTAAAGGGCTTTACTGGGCGATATCAATCACGATTTTGCCCACATTGGCATTAGCTGCCATATGTGCGTGAGCTTGTGCGATATCGGTGAATACGTATCGTGAGTCGATAATTGGCGCCATTGCCCCAGTATCAAACAGTGGCAACATCTCTGCAATAAAGCGCTGAGTGATCGCAATTTTCTCCTCAAGTGGGCGCGCGCGCAACACCGTTCCGGTAATTGATGCGCGCTTACCCAACAAAAGACCCACATTGAATGGAACTGGCTTGCCCGCCATAACGCCCACTTGAATGATGTGTCCTTTCACAGCCAGAGATGCAATATTGCGTTCCACATAGTCGCCGCCAATGACATCGAGGATGACATCTACTCCAGCACCATTGGTTGCACGTTGAACTTCTTCCACGAAGTCTTGTGTTGTGTAATCAACAACAACATCGGCGCCAAGATCTCTGCACGACTGCACCTTGCCCGACGAGCACGTCACGATGATGCGTGCACCTATTGCGGCACAGATCTGAATTGCTGCAGTGCCTACACCAGATGCACCGGCATGCACCAGCGCCCATCTTCCAGATGTGAGTCCGCCTTGGACCACAAGAGCGTCCCATGCAGTAATGAACACTTCTGGAATTGCTGCTGCATCACGCGGCGACATACCTGAAGGCACAGCCATCGCTTGACGCTCATGCAATACAAGTTCTTGCGCATACGCACCGCCGTTCACGATGCCCATCACCGTGTCACCTATTTTCCATGCTGTGACACGCTCACCTACTGCCTTGACAGTGCCCGCGAATTCAAGACCAGGAATCTCTGGGCCTTGGGGGAAAGGATTCGGATAGAACCCCATGCGTTGCAATAGGTCTGCACGATTGAGAGCCGTCGCTGCAATTGAAACGAGGATGTCCTCTGCGCCACACGTCGGCGAAGGGACATCCTCGAACTGAAGAACTTCAGGCCCACCGTGTTTCCGAAGAACGACGGCCTTCATGACTTATGCCATCTTTACTTGAAGGCGACGATCCAGAGCTTCGAGATATTCCTCGGTAGTCAACCATGGCTGCTCTTTCGAGATAAGGAGCGACAAGTCCTTTGTCATTTCTCCAGCTTCAACACTTTCCACACACACTGCTTCAAGATCTTCGGCGAACTTTGTAAGCGCTGG
This sequence comes from Ilumatobacteraceae bacterium, assembly GCA_032121425.1. Taxonomy (GTDB): domain Bacteria; phylum Actinomycetota; class Acidimicrobiia; order Acidimicrobiales; family Ilumatobacteraceae; genus UBA2093. The sequence goes on from JAUMDU010000174.1 coordinate 12,045, forward strand.
GTTGTTGTCCAACTTGCCGCGATGCTTGAGACCACCTGACCATGCATAGACAGATGCAATGGGGTTGGTAGAGGTCTTGTTGCCTTTTTGATGTTCGCGATAGTGACGCGTGACAGTGCCGTGTGCGGCTTCTGCTTCTACGGTCTTACCATCAGGTGTCATCAACACTGATGTCATCAGACCCAGTGAACCGAAACCTTGTGCAACAGTGTCGGATTGCACGTCACCGTCATAGTTCTTACACGCCCAGACATAACCGCCCTCCCATTTCATGGCACTTGCGACCATGTCGTCGATCAAGCGATGTTCATAGGTGAGACCTGCTTTATCAAAGTCAGCTTTGAACTCGTTGTTGAAGATTTCTTCGAACAAGTCTTTGAACTGACCGTCGTACGCCTTGAGGATGGTGTTCTTCGTGCTCATGTACACCGGATAGTTGCGTGCAAGTCCGTACCTAAACGATGCGCGCGCGAAATCGCGAATACTGTCGTTGAAGTTATACATACCCATTGCCACACCACCGTCGGCTCCGTACTGTGCAACCTGGAACTCCATCGGCGCACTGCCATCTTCTGGCGTGAATGTCATGGTTACAGAACCAGCTCCAGGAACTTTGAAGTCGGTTGCCTTGTATTGATCACCATGAGCATGACGACCAATGATGATCGGCTTGGTCCAGCCAGGAACTAAACGCGGAATGTTGCTACAGATAATTGGCTCGCGGAATACCACACCACCCAAGATGTTGCGGATTGTTCCGTTGGGTGACTTCCACATTTTTTTGAGTCCGAACTCTTCGACACGAGCCTCATCGGGAGTAATGGTTGCGCACTTGACGCCCACACCGTGTTTCAAGATGGCATGTGCTGCATCAATGGTGACTTGGTCTTCGGTGGCATCTCGGTGCTCAATACCCAGGTCGTAGTACTCAAGGTCCACATCGAGGTATGGCAAAATCAGGCGATCTTTGATGAACTGCCAAATGATGCGAGTCATTTCGTCACCATCGAGTTCGACGACGGGATTGTCCACTTTGATCTTGGCCATAAGAACACCTTTCAATGACGGCTACCACCAAGGGCTAGCCGAATGTCACTTGTATGACACTTGTACACAATAGCGTGCGAGTCAATCGCGCGCCGTACCATTCGGAGTAATGGATTTTGCATGGACCCCAGAACAGATTGAGCTGCGACGAGAGGCAGCCGAAGTGGCAGCTGATGGCGTTCGTCGCTACGGCCGCCACAACGTCACATGGATGAATGGTTATTCCAAAGAATTTTCTCGCGAGTTAGCACAGCGTGGCTGGATTGGCATGGTGTGGCCCAAAGAGTTTGGCGGTGGCGGACGTCCGGCCATTGATCGACTCATCGTCGGTGAAGAAATGATTAAGGCAGGCGCACCGATTGCGGCAAGTTGGTTCGGAGATCGCCAAATGGGTCCAGCACTCATTCAGTACGGCACCGAAGAACAACGTGCACAATTTCTCCCCGGCATCCTTGCTGGTGAAACAACCTGGTGCATTGGTATGAGTGAACCTAACTCTGGCAGCGATCTTGCTTCGCTCAAAACGTTTGCCGAAGATGACGGCGACGAATGGGTCATCAACGGACAAAAAATTTGGACAAGTTTCGGAGCTGAAGCGGACTATTGCTATCTCATTTGTCGCACAAGCAACGACGGCCCTCCTCATGCGGGCATCAGTGAAATCATCGTGCCAATGAATACTCCTGGTATCGAAGTTCGACCCATTACCGACATGACGACGAACCGTCATTTCTGTGAAGTGTTCTACACAGACGTGCGTGTGCCCAAAGGTAATCTTGTAGGGCAACAAGGCGGCGCCTTTGCACAGACAATGCGCCAACTAGAACATGAGCGAGGCGGCATTGACCGCCTGGTGTCTAACTATGCACAATTTCAATATGCAATGTCCAAAGTAGACACCAGCAACCCTCTCGTGCGTCAGGAAATCGCTTCTTTAGAGATGGGATACCGCATTGGACGCATCTTGGTGATTCGTGAAGTTCTTCGCCAAGCACCTGCGGGGTTTTCTGCAGCCACAAAATGCTTCTGCACAGAACATCAACAAAAAGTTGACGAGTTTGTATTTCGCGCACTAGGTGCCGAAGGAACTTTGTGGGATGACATGATTCAGGGAATGACCTACAGCCCTGGCTACACCATCATGGGTGGCACATCCAATGTGATGCGCAACATTTTGGGTGAACGAGTGCTCGGACTCGCTAAGGCTTAACCACTCACCTAATATCGTCACAACTTCAAGGGAGCATCTATGGCAGATCTCATTGGCCTAAGCACACAAATTGTGGATTCAGGTCGCGCAGACCAACCCGTCAATCGCACGACGGGTGAACTTTCTGAAATTGCACCAGGTCTTGCCATGGTGGAATCTTTTAGTCACGTTGTTACATGGGATTCAGGTGACGGGTTGGTGTGTTTCGATACCAGCCACTACAACACCGGCCAACAAGTAGTGGATTCCATTCGTACATGGAGCGCCTCGCCATTTTCAGCACTCGTCTACACACACGGCCACGCCGACCACGTGGGTGGCAGCGCTGCATTTGCCGCAAACTCTGCAGCGCTTGGTCACAATGCGCCTCGCGTCATCGGGCATAAGAACGTACAGCGCCGTTTTGATCGCTATCGCTACACAGATAGTTGGAATCGCCTCATCAACGCTCGTCAGTTTGGCGGAATCCGCGGCGACCTCGATGGAATCATGAATGATTTACGTCCCGCCGCAGGTGGCGCACGACCTACTCGTTTCATTCCCGATGACACTTTGGACACAACAGATGTTGTCGACAAATTTGCCTCAATGAAGTTCGGTGATACCACGGTGGAATTTCATCACGGGCGCGGAGAAACAGATGATCATTTATGGTCTTGGTTTCCCGAACAAAAATGGGTAGCTACCGGCGACTTTGTGATTTGGAATTTTCCCAATGCAGGAAATCCGCAAAAAGTTCAACGTTGGCCATTGGAGTGGGCACTTGCTCTGCGCGCAATCATCGCAAAAGAACCAGAACTGCTGTTACCGGCACATGGCCTCCCCATTGCCGGCAAAGAACGCATTGCGCGCGTACTCGACGAAATTGCAGGCGCACTTGAATACCTCGTGAAAAACGTGGTGGAAATGATGAACGCAGGCGAAACCCTCGACACCATCGTGCATGCAGTACGAGTACCCGACGCGACCCTTGGTAAGCCTTATTTGCGTCCGCTCTATGACGAACCAGAGTTTGTTGTGCGCAATATTTGGCGCCAATTTGGTGGTTGGTGGGATGGCGCTCCATCACGCTTGAAGCCAGCACCAGATGCACATCTTGCGTATGAGATCGCCACCCTTGCTGGTGGCGCCGAAGTGCTCGTTAGTCGCGCAAAAGATCTTGCAGACGCAGGCGAACTTCGCCTTGCATGTCACCTAGTGGATTTTGCCGGTTGGGCGGCACCAGATGATCCCGACATCCATGCAGCGCGCGCCGAGATCTACGAAATGCGCCGTAAACAAGAATCATCATTGATGTCTAAGGGCATTTTCAAGAGCGCTGTGCGCGAATCTGAAAGTGTCGTGAAAGCTGCTCTTGGCGAGCGGTAAACCACTACGACAAAGAAATTAATAGCAACGCCATAACTGCAATCATTAGACCCAATATTTGGGGACGATGAATACGTTCGCGATCAAGTTTTGTAGCCAGCAACAACGTGCTTGCTGGATAAAACGAGTTGATAGTGGCAACTATGGACACAAGACCCTCACGGGCTGCGAGCAAATAGAGAGCATTAGCGGTGCTGTCGAGAATTCCTGATGCAAACACAATGGGAAGACTTCCTTTGGCTTCACTTGGCCGGCGCCGTGCAAACAACATAACTATCGTCATAAACGGAATTGATGCCATCCTCATTGCAACTACTGGCCACAATCCCCCATCATCGTTCGTGTTGCCAAGGATCACATACACAGTTCCAAACGCCATTCCCGACACAAGTGCAAACATCAAAATCTTGCGCGGTGCCCTCCTATGGTTCGGCCCTAGTACATCGCTGATCAATGCCACTGCAACAAGTGCGATGGGGATACCCAGCAATGCCAACACTCCTGGTCGCTCACCAGTGGACAGACCAAACACCACAGGCAATGCCGTTGACGTGACGGCAGAGATGGGTGCGACCACTGTCATAAAGCCACTTCCCATAGCGCGATAGAACGCGAGTAACCCACTCGCACCCGCAATTCCGGCAATGCCGCCCCACAACCAGTCACTCAAGGGAGGCATTTCCGATCCCACGAGAAGCGCTGCTGCCAGAAGAACTACAAAACCTGCCGACTGACCAAGAACGGTGACCACCATAGGCGACACAGATCTTGCAGCACGACCGCCGCAGTAATCAGCAACACCAAAGACACTGGCGGCACATAACGCAAGAATGATGGCCATAAAAAACCATCTTACTTTCGCTGACTATTTGATGGACGGATTATTCAAGGCCGCAAACGTTAGTCGCTGATTCACTTGTCGAACATACGACATCACTACTGGATGATCAGCTGGAGTGAAATCAAATTCTTTGAGAAGCGCATGGCCGAAAAAGGCAAAACGACTGAACGTCATAACAGGCAAAATACTGTCGATTAAGTCAACACTGTCTGAAAGTCCCATGTTTTGTTGATCCTTAAGCAATATCTCACGAAACGCACTCCGAATAATTGTTCTCAATTCCTCATTGTGTCCAGCACTAAACAACGTCTCTAGCCGCAA
>JAUMDU010000175.1:0-4106 GCA_032121425.1 Ilumatobacteraceae bacterium
GGAATGGATTTTGAGTACCCCGCCCAAGCTGACACGTACCGCACAAAGGTGCGTTCATTTCTCGATGCAAACCTTCCTAAAAATTGGAAAGGAATTGGCGCGCTGAATCACGCTGATGCAGCGGAATGGACAGAAGAGTGGCGCAAGAAACTTTCTGCTGAAGGACTTCTTGCAATCACGTGGCCAAAAGAATATGGCGGACAAGGTCTCTCACATATCGAGTCGTTGGTTTTGGCTGAGGAATTTGCAAAAGCCGGCGTTCCTGCGGGTGGTCCAAACGATGGTTTCGGAATTGGCATGTTGGGCAACACAGTTATTGCTGTTGGCACTGAAGAACAAAAGCGTCACTTCTTGCCTCGTGTCTTGTCGGGTGAAGATCGTTGGTGTCAGGGGTACTCCGAGCCAGCAGCTGGTTCCGACCTTGGCAACCTTGGATGCCGCGCGGTACTCGACGGCGACGAGTGGATAATCAACGGACAAAAAATTTGGACATCTGCGGGTCACCTTGCGAATCACATTTTTGTGCTCGCGCGTACAGCACCCGATGAAGTAAAGCATCGTGGCATTACCTTTTTGTTAGTTGACATGCGTCAGCCCGGCGTTGAAATTCGTCCGATCAAGATGATGTCGGGTGACTCTGAATTCAACGAGGTCTTCTTTACTGACGCGCGTTGTCCAAAAGAAAACGTTGTGGGTGAAGTAAACGGCGGCTGGATGGTTGCTATGACTCTGCTTGGTAACGAGCGTGGTGCAGGTGCTGCTGTGAACAGCATTTCTTTCCGTGGCGAACTCGACAAGCTCACGACTCTTGCAAAAGAAAAGGGACTCACATCTGACCCACACGTTCGTCAGCGTCTTGCACAAGCACACATCAAAGTAGAAATCATGCGCTTCCTCGGATACAGCGTTTTGACTGCGTTTATTAATGGCAAGCAGCCTGGACCTGAAGCATCAATTGGCAAGTTGTGGTGGAGTGAATACCACAAGGAAATCACCGAGTTGTCGCTTGATATTTTGGGAGCTGATGCTTTGGTTCCAGTTGGTCAAACGCCGCACACAGCGTTTACAACCGATGCACCAGGTTCACCCAACGACAGCGCAAACTGGGTTGGCGTATTCCTCAACGCACGTGCCGGAACTATTTATGCAGGTACCAGCCAGGTACAGCGAGGCATTGTTGGCGAACAAGTACTTGGTCTTCCCAAAGAGCCACGTGCAGACGGTGGTCCGTGGAAGACCATTCCCGGTCACGGCTGAGCGCGGTCATGGTTTCACCTGTCTACATTCTCGGCGGGTATCAAACAGATTTTGCTCGTGGTTATGCGCGTGAGGGTCTTGACATTTCTGACATGATGCGCGAGGCCATAGAGGGCGCACTTGCCGATAGCAACATTGACGTTGCTGATGTTGACACTGTGCATGTTGGCAATGCTTTTTCTGAACTGCAACGCCAACAAGGGCATTTAGGCGCCATGGCATCACAAGTTGTGCCGGGTTTGTGGGGAAAGCCCGCCATGCGGCACGAAGGCGCATGTGCGTCATCTTCACTTGCTGTTCTTTCTGCAATGTCTGAAATTGAAGCCGGTCGTTACGACGTTGCACTTGTCATTGGTGTGGAAGAGCAAAAGGCATTACCTGGCGATCAGTCTTCCATTGCTCAGAATGCTGCGTCGTGGCAAGGCAATGAAGGTATCAGTTGCACGTTTATGTGGCCCGCTGTGTTTGGTTTGTTGGGTGAAGAATATGCATACCGCTACGGACTAGATCGTCAATACTTAAATCGTATTTCCGAGATCAATTATGGAAATGCCAAGCTGAATCCGTTAGCGCAAACACGTGCCTGGAAATTTACAGATCTCAGTTTCACAGACGATGACATTGCGAACCCCATCATCGAGCCCGGAACACGCCGACAAGATTGTGGGCAGATCACCGATGGTGCAACGGCGCTGGTGTTGGTATCAGAGCGCTACATGCAACAGCACGCAACAAGAACAAACACAAAGCGCGAAGAGACCGCACAGATTCTCGGTTGGGGTCACCGCAACGCCGGCATTAAATTTCTTGACAAACTTGATCGAAGCAAAAACGACACTCACGTATTCCCTCATGTTCGCGACACCATCTCCGATGCGTTCACACGTGCCGGAATTGCAGACGTCATGCAGCTTGATGGCATTGAAACTCATGATTGCTTCACCACAACGGAGTACATGGCAATTGATCATTTCGGCATTACGGCGCCAGGTGAATCGTGGAAAGCTATTGAAAGTGGTCTCATTGAACGCGACGGAGATTTGCCTATCAACCCAAGTGGCGGTCTGATTGGTGGAGGTCACCCCGTGGGCGCAACGGGTGCCCGCATGTTGTTTGATGCATCGAAACAAGTCACCAGAACCGCTGGCGATGTTCAGATTGAAAATGCAAAAACTTTTGCAACGCTAAACATTGGTGGTTCGTTGTCTACCGTTGCCAGCTTTGTTGTTGGTGTGCGCGACTAGCGGTCTACCAGTTACGTCTCGTCATTTCGCCCTGCATTAACCAGAGACATCCCGACACCGAGATAGTTCTGCAGTAGGTCGGTGCGCTGTTGAGCTGTGTAGATGTTCAGGGCTATAGATTCTTCTGAATCTGAACAATGGCGCACCTTGATAGTGAGAAATTCATCTTTGATTGCGATTGCAAAGTCGGACACGGATTGATCGTGTGATCTGTCAAGTCCGGTAGCAATACGCAAGATTCCTGCCATGAGTTCAACATTGTGTTGAAGTTCTTCTGGAAGTCGTGAGAATTCGCTATGACTTGTTTTGGGTGAACCTTTGCGGTGATATCTGGCGGTGAGTGCAATCATCTCGATTTCTTCATCTGTGAAACCCGTGAGATCGGCATGACGAATGATGTAGTACGAATGGTGATGATGCTTTGAATACGAGACTGCATTGCCTGTATTCGAAAGAATTGCCGCGGCCTCAAGTAAGCGCGTGAGAGAAAGGTCAACATCAAACCGCCGAGAAATTGCCAGTAATAATTTGCGTGACAGCGATGCCACATGTTGTGAATGATCAAGATCAACTGAGCATCTGATTGCTAATCGCAACACACTCTCCATGGCGCCGTCACGGGTATCGCCAGACAGGAGTCCCTTTTTGTGTGCGGTATCAAGCAACACTCCCTCGCGTAGGGCGTAATCACTAAATTCAAATGAGTCGATGTCTAAGGATCGTGCAATTTCGCTCAGAATAATTGAGCCTGCCGCAATAATGTCGCTTCTCTTTGGGTCCATTCCAGGAATCAGCGCCCGGTCTTGAGGCGTATTTGTATTGAGAATTAATTGCGTTATTGCTTTTAGCTCGATATGTGAAAACACGAATCCGTTCAGCGTTCGCAACGGCGTACCACCACGCTGCACGGCAATCATCTTGGCAATGGTTTCACTTGTGCCCGAAGATAGAACGACTCGTGAAAACTTTGAACGACGAAGGTCATGTGCAAGTGGAGCAAAAACAGAACTGATATGCGACCGTGCGGCCTTAATGGCGGCGTCTGTTGTTATTCCTTTTGGAATATAGGCATCAGTTAAGCGGACTGCTCCTATTTTCAAGCTCTGAGCAATACCTAAACGGCCGCGAGTCGAAAGGCCAAATTCTGTGGAGCCCCCGCCGATGTCGATAGATAAAACTGCGTCAGAACCGAAACTTAGTGATTGTCTGACGCCCATGTGAATAAGAGTCGCTTCTTCAACACCACTTATTACTTCCACATTCAGGCCAGTTTCTTCTTTGACTTGGCGTAGAAAATCATCAGAGTTAACGGCTTCTCGGACTGCACTTGTCGCCACAGCTCGGATGACTGCATTATGTGCAGTGGCGACCCTTTTCATGTGGATGAGAGCGTTAAGGCCGCGCTCGATGGCCTCGGGTGCCAGATGGTCGAGGCCATTTGAGCCCTCTCCGAGGCGAACGTTGATTTTTTCAGTGGTAATAACGGTAAATCCGACTTCACTCACTTTGGCAATGACCATATGCACACTGTTGGTGCCAACATCGATGGCCGCAATAACAGAATCAGTCATAAAATGCCCTGTAGGTGAGTAGGTGAACAAAGAG
>JAUMDU010000176.1:0-32720 GCA_032121425.1 Ilumatobacteraceae bacterium
TTGTTCCACGATGCGTGTCACGATGGTCAAGATCACAAGACCCATCACGTCGTCGGCCACTGCTGCGCCAAGAACAATGCGCGCTTCGGTGGACGAAAGCGCCTTTAAGTCGCCAAAGACTCGAGCGGTGATTCCCACGCTGGTTGCTGCGAGTGCTGCACCAAGAAACAGTGATGCATTCACTGATTCTCCAAGAATTGAACCCGCAAAAAATCCTGACGACATCGGCACTGCCACGCCAATGATGGCAACAAGTATTGATGCGCGACCCACCTTGCGCAATTCATCGAGATCCATCTCGAGGCCGACTTCGGCCAACAAGATAATCACGCCTAGTTCGGCAAGAACTCGAATTGCATCGCTTGGCTCCACGAGGCCAAGTAGTGATGGCCCAATCATGATGCCGGCCACGATTTCGCCGATGACGGCGGGGACGCCAATGCGTTCGGAAACCTCGGCGGCTGCCTTGGCAATAATCAAGATCAGGGCAAGGTCAAGGAAGATTGCACCCCAGTCGAGGGAACCTCCCGCGGCAAGTAGGGCAGATATCACTTACCTATTTATAGGCGGAACAATCTTCATATGAGAAATCGTTGGGCAGCTAGGTAGCCCTCTTCAGTGAGCATCCACCCGCGTTGGCGCACTGTTCGCAGTGAATCTGGGCCCAAAACACGGCGAAGAACCACCATTGAGGAGTCCACGCGACGAGCCGAACTGACGTCAAGACCGGCTTTACGCATCAAGGTTTCGCGGCCGAGCACCTTGCCCTGGCTTTCCCACAGCACCCGAAGAACTTTCATCTCTGTGGGGGACAGGCTCATGTTGTCCGAGGAGGAATCCATGGAGCTCACCATATGGAGTCTGTTTTTCTGGGTTGTCAGGTGCCTGTGAACAGTGTGTGAACGGACACATCGGCCCAATGCGAGGAATTGGCAAATGTTCCGACAGAATCAAACACCATGGAACTCACCTATGCCCCCGAAGACGAACAGTTCCGCGCGGAGATCCGCGCCTGGCTGAAAGAGAACTTGCCGAAAGGTTGGTTCGACGATGGTTTCGACATGTCCAACGCTGAGCGTAAAAAGTTCAACGATGAATGGCCAACAAAACTGTTTGAGGGCGGTTGGATTTGCGCCACCTGGCCAAAGGAATACGGCGGCAAAGGTTTGTCCACAATGCAGGGCGTTGTGTTGTCTGAAGAATTCGCTAACGCGAAAGCACCAATGCGTGCAGACTTCTTTGGAGACACTCTTGTAGGTCCCACACTGTTGCAGTGGGGAACCGAAGAGCAAAAGAAGGAATTCCTTCCACAGATTCTCAATGGTTCGATGCGCTGGTGCCAAGGTTTCTCTGAGCCCAACTCGGGTTCTGACCTTGCAAGCTTGAAGACGTCGGCAATTCTCGATGGTGACGAGTGGGTCATCAACGGCCAAAAGGTGTGGACCACACAAGGTCACCATGCTGATTATTGCTTCTTGTTAGTGCGTACTGACCCAGAAGCACCTAAGCACAAGGGCATCTCTTATTTACTTGTACCAATGCGTCAACCTGGCGTTGAAGTGCGCGGAATTGTTCAGCCAGATGGAACCGCAGAATTCTGTGAAGTGTTCTTCAACAATGCACGTTGTCCGAAAGACAATGTTGTGGGTGGAGTGAACAACGGCTGGGTTGTCACCAACTCAACGTTGGCCTTCGAACGTGGAATGAGCGCAACAACTGGCTATCGCCGCTTTGAGGCCGAATACAAGGCAATGGTGCGCGGTGCGAAAGAAAACGGCGCAATCAACGATCCAAAGATTCGTCAGCGCTTAGTGACGTACTACACCAAGATTCAGATTTTGAAGATCAACGGCCTTCGTTCATTGTCCACCACATTGATGGGCAAGAAAGACTTGAGCATGGCCGCACTTGGTGCAACCAACAAGATGTTCTGGACCGAGATGCACAAAGAAGCAATGGAACTTGCTCTTGATATCTCTGGACCAAATGCAATGCTCGTGGATTACTCGATGGGTGATGCCAACTGGCCAGGTACCGCACGCGAAAAGCGTCGTGAGGGATATCCCGTCAGCGGCATGATGTCAGCGTTCTTCTTCTCTCGTTCTGAAACCATTTGGGGTGGAACAAGTCAGATCCAACGCAACATCGTGGGTGAGCGCGTCTTGGGTCTTCCAAAAGAACCACAGGCAACAAAGTAATTGTGGGGCTCAGCGCACAGCTGAGGTAACACAACTAATCAGCGGGGTTCCCATCTCCTGGGCTCACCTCTGCTGCCTTGACTGAGGCGTCTTGCCACGCGGCATGTGTACGCAAAGGAATTTCCTTCACGGCGTATGCGAACAAAAACGCAACGATTGCTAGCGGTATTGCCACTTGATAAATCAACACAATCGCATCAGAGACTGCCGTAATGGTTTCTGAACGGAAGGGTTCTCGAAGTTCATTAATGAGGCGCGGCTTTTGGATGTATTCATCTTTTACTTTGCCTAGTACTTGAGCATTAAGTAGTGACCCGAAAGCCGCCAAAGAAATTGTGCTACCAAGTGAGCGACATAACACCGATAGAGATGTAGCGACTCCCATGTCTTGAACATCCACACTGTTTTGAATTGCAGTTGTAGACACCGGCATCGATGCACCCGTGCAAATGCCGATGAACATCGTGCCGACCATGGCAAACATGATTCCGCGTCCAGAATCTTCGATCAATGTCAACATCGCAAGGCCCACAATCAAAAACGCAGTACCAATAATCGGATAGATGCGATAGCGGCCTGTTTGTGTGGTCCATCGTCCGACATAAAAACTTGACAGAGTGAGTCCAATCATCATCGGCACTAGGAGAAGACCTGAATTTGTGGGTGAGACGCCAGTGACTGACTGCAGAAACAGTGGCATAAAGGATCCGACGAGTGACATTGTGGCGGCTACCAAAGTGACCATTGGAACCACTCGTTGGATGGTGTGATTCTTAAATAAATGCAGAGGAAGCATGGGATTTACTGCATGGGGTTCCCACACAAGAAATCCTGAGAGCAATGCAATGGTGACGCACAGCATTGTGATGGTGGGTAGTGACGACCAACCATATTCTTCAGAAATCCAAGAGATCGTCAAAATCATCGATGCCACGCCACCTGTGAGCAGTGTTGCGCCGAGTGTGTCAATTTTTGTATCGCGACGAATGGTGGGCAAGTGCAAAAACTTATGAATCATGACAAGGGCAAGAACACCGAATGGCAAGTTCACTAAGAAAATCCAACGCCACGACGCCGTTGCCACAATCAAGCCGCCCACCAATGGGCCTGCGACGCTGGTGATCGCCCAAATGCTGGTGAAGGCACCCACATATTTTCCACGGTCACGTGGCGACACAATGTCAGCGATAACTACAAACGACATTGCTTGAATACCACCACTTCCAATTCCTTGGATAGCGCGAGCCACGACAAGCATTGTCATGCTGGGCGCAAGTGCGCACATCACTGATCCAAGTAGGAACACCACGATGGATAATTGGATAAGTGGTTTGCGACCATAAAGGTCACTGAATTTTCCAAACAACGGAGTCACCACTGTTGAGGTCAACATGTAAGAGGTGGACACCCATGTGTAGGCGCGGATGCCTCCTAAGTCACCCACGATGGTGGTGAGTGCTGTGCCCACTGTGGATGCATTGAGAGCAGAAAGTGCAGTGGCGGCCATCATGGCCGCATAGACCATCTTCACGTCGCGGGCAGAAAGAGAAAAAGGCGTGGATTCGATATTTGCAGAGTACAACTACAAGTGGAGCGATTGCGTTATTGGACCTACTATTCCCATGTGAAAGAAAAAGACCTTCGACAGATGAAGATTGATACCCCCATCGGGCAATTGACCTTGGTTGCATCTGCAAAGGGACTACGCCGTGTGTATTTTGAAGAACTTACAGATGCCGATGTTGAAGATCTTGAAGCGCTTGTGTATGACGCCAGCGATCCCACGCTTGAAAGTACGGCACGTCAGATAGAAGAGTATTTCTCTGGGAAGCGTCGCTCCTTTGACATCCCACTTGATCTGGTGGGTACGGATTTTCAAATTGAGACATGGCATGCGTTAGCCAAGATTGAATATGGGAAAACTGCCTCGTATGGCCAACAAGCAATCCTTGTTGGCCGACCTCGGGCGGTTCGCGCCGTGGGTGGGGCAAACCGTTGTAACCCGGTTCCCATTGTGTTGCCGTGTCATCGCATTATTGGCGCAAATGGAAAACTGACAGGATTCGCTGGCGGTCTAGAGACAAAGCGTTGGCTTCTTGAGCACGAAAGTCCACGTGTGGATTCCAAAGAAACAATGGGTGAAAGTCAACTGTTATGCAATTAGTCGTCAATGTTCTGGGGGGCTTTCTCATTGTGGTGTGTGTGGTATCCGCACTGGGTGATTTTGCAAGAGTCCCGTCATTAGTAGAGACCATGGATCGATTGGGGATCTCAGCAAAGATGTTGCCCGTTTTGGGACTCATCAAAATTCTGGGTGCGATAGGTGTTGGGATTGGTTTTGCTCAAAACTTTTTTGCAGTTGCAATGGGTGTGTGTCTGAGTATTTATTTTGCAGGTGCGGTCATTGCCCACGCTCGTGTCCGCGACCCGTTGCGTGAGAGTGCTGCTGCTTATTTCATTCTGATAGCTGCATTGACGTATCTGCTCACAGCTTTAGCGGTGTGAACTAGCCGCGAAACTTAGCCCACTCGGAATCATCTAGTCCGAGTTTGTTGAACCGCTTGGTGATCCACAGTGGCACTTCCATGGGAATGCCTTGCTCAATCTCTTTGACCATCTGGCCATTTTCGTCCCACATATGACAAGTGTTTAAGTTCATTGCGTAGGCACGCTTGCGTTGTTCTTCAGGTGACATGTCGGCGGGAAGTGTTTGAGTGCCCATTGCTGCGCCAGCACGCATTGACCAACCACTTTGTATTGCTACTGGTGCCATGGCAGCAAGTAGCGCACCAATGTGCGTGCAACCGCGTGGGCCACCAAATAGTTCTTTTACTTTGTTGTTGAATCCTCGTGCGATGGAGAGCCCAACCAGTTTTTGATAATCGGGCTCAATGTCGGTGCAATGCGTGTGCGGCCTCTCCTTGAATTCCACATGAACCTTTTCGATAACGAACATGGGAAAAGTCACCTCGAGGTCCACAATCATGTGGTGCACCCACAACACATCAGGGTCACTGGCCACATAGAGCCCAGCAGGCTTTTCATCGACAACAACGCCACGCAATAAGAACCGATCGGGAGCCAACTTGTAGGTGCGTACTTCGTAGCGCCGAGTATGAATCAGTTCGCCACCGAGGGGGGGTTCAGGAAAAAATTGATACTCAGACACGTGTTCTACTTTGACAGAGGCAATACGGAACAAGCGAACCGAGCGCACAATGGGGCAGACTAGGGGCTGTGACTTCTCTCAAACTTCAACTCAAAAACGACCTCACTACTGCGATGAAAGCAGGCAATGACATTGCAAAATCGACGATACGTATGGCACTGTCGGCGATCACTAATGCTGAAGTTGCAGGCGATGAAGCAGTCGAACTCACTGATGATCAAGTCATCAAGGTCTTACAAAGTGAAGTGAAAAAGCGCCAAGAGTCAGCAGAGGTGTACGAACAAGCTGGCCGTACGGAGGCCGCAGTTAAAGAGCGCGCTGAAGCCGAGGTGTTGTCGGTGTATTTACCCGCAGCATTGTCCGATGATGAGCTCGCTGGAGTTGTGCAAGAAGAGGTTGCACGCGCGGCGGCACAAGGCGCACAAGGTATGAAAGCAATGGGTGCAGTGGTGAAGGCTGTGCGTGAACGCGTGGGCTCTGGTGCAGATGGATCCAAGATCGCTGATCTTGTCAAAGCAGCTCTGTCAGCATGACGTCACCTGGGCCACAACTTGTGGAGTTATCGACGTCTATGTCGCGAGTAGCTGTGGCGTTACGTCGCACACTGCGCAGTTTGTATCACGTGCATCCCGAGCGAGACGACGACGCGATGGCGGAAACAGCAGAGTTGCTTGCAGATACTGTTGATGCTGCCGGCACCTTAGGGCTCGGTCAAGACTCAGAGGTTCGCTACACGAGAAGTCCGCTGTCTGGTGAGATGAATCCCATTGCACCGCCAGTGAGTTATGAATACGGCACGCGTTCCATTACGGCAAACGTGCGGTTTCATGAGGGGTATCAAGGGCCACCGGCATGTGTGCACGGTGGAATGATTGCCGCATTGCTAGATGACGCGCTTGGACGCACTCGACATCTCACGGGTCGTAACTGTGTGACGGGCTCATTGAACATCACCTATAAGCGGCCAACTCCCATTAATGCTGATCTTGTCGTGGAAGCGCGTATTGAGGAAATTCTTGAGCGCAAGTTTCGCGTCACGGGCGAGATTATGTACGACGGAAACATCACGGCATCGGCAGAAGCAGTGTTCGTTTTTCTTGACGACAAAAAATTCAATGCACTCGTTTCTGATGCTCGAGATGCATCGCGATAGTAGGACACTAGGAGAGAGCCCTTCAGGGGCAAAAGGGGAACACCATGTCAAATGAACTGATTCTTGATTCACTGCGTCGCCGATTTCGTGCGTTGTTTTCGTTGTACGAAGACGCCACCGCCACCATGACTCTTGAGCAAGTGAATCACCGTGAGAAAGACCTCGTGATGCCGATTGCATTCTCGCTGTTCCACTGGGTGAACATGATCGACTCATCAATGATGATCCTCACAGGCGAGCCGTATATCTGTGATCAAGAGATTCTTGATGCCATTAATCTGACCGTCCCTGATCATGGCAAGCACCGAACAGTTGAAGAGATGCATGTCCAGCAGATTGGTAACTACGAAGCATTCATTGATTACATGAACAAGGTCTTTGCACGCATCGAGAAATACCTCGCAGAACTGCAACCAGAAGAACTGAACCGTTTGGTGATTCCTCGTCCGTTCGGACCTCAGATTGCCAGTACCTTTTCTGCACGCGTGGCAGGCCCCGAAGGCATCACAGTTCTTGATGGCATCGAATGTTGGTTGTATCAGCACGGTATGCGCCACATGGGAGAAATCGAATTGTCCCGAGCATTCGTTGGTCTGCAAGGAATGACCAGCTAGAAACGTATGCGACGTGGGTGGCGGGGAAATTGGCGCCCACGGCAGGAATTGAACCTGCGACCCCTTGCTCCGGAGGCAAGTGCTCTATCCGCTGAGCTACGTGAGCATGATGGAAACATCACTTTCGCACCTCATTCTATGTCCTGTGCGAAATGGAACACCCGCCGAGGTCAATTGCGAGGCAGAATGGAGAGCCCATGGCAGATCCACTAGTTCTCTTGGCTGATCGTTTCGCAGCAGCATTTGGTGCTGTTGCTGGCGCGCCCTGTGACCCAGTAGTTCGGCCTAGTGAACGGGCCGATGCACAAGTAAATGGTGCGCTTTCATTAGCTAAGTCTTTGGGAATGTCTCCTCGCGACGTAGCCATCAAGGCACTTGAGGCACTTGGTGATGTACCAGACATGATTGAATCCACCGAAGTTGCCGGTCCTGGTTTCATCAACGTCACCTTCACAACATCTTTTCTTGCACATGAACTTGTTGCAGCAATGCAACATGATCATCTCGGTGTGCGAGAAGCTAGCGACCCACACACTTTTGTTATTGATTACTCAGCGCCCAATGTGGCAAAAGAAATGCATGTGGGTCATCTACGGTCCACAGTGATTGGTGACGCACTCGTGCGTGCGTTGTCGTACGTGGGCAACAACGTAGTGCGCGAAAATCACATTGGAGACTGGGGCACTCCATTTGGCATGCTCATTGAACATTTGATTGACCTAGGCGAAGAGAACGCCGCTCATGAATTAGGTGTAGGTGATCTTGACGGTTTTTATAAGCAAGCCCGACAAAAATTTGAAGAGTCAGATTCCTTTAAGGATCGTGCGCGCCAACGTGTGGTGATGTTGCAAAGCGGTGATGACGACACCATGCGATTGTGGAAGACACTCGTGCTAGAGAGCACCCGATATTTCAACAAGGTGTATTCCCAGTTAGGTGTATTACTCACAGACGATGATCTGATGGGCGAGAGTGCATATAACGATCTGTTGCTGACTGTTGTGCAGCGTTTATCTGATGGCGGTCTGTTGGAGACAAGCGATGGCGCAGAAGTGGTGTTTGCAGAGGGCTTTACAAATCGTGATAACGAGCCGTTGCCTTTGATCATTCGCAAGGGTGATGGCGGCTACAACTATGCAACAACAGATCTTGCATGCGTGATTGATCGCGTGGAACGCCTTGGGGCACGGTCTTTGTTGTATGTGGTGGGTGCACCGCAAGCGCAACATCTTCAAATGGTGGAAGCAGTGGCACGTAAAGCAGGTTGGCTACCCGAAGGATTCATCATGAATCATGTGTCCTTTGGCAGCGTGTTAGGTGCGGATCGAAAAATGTTGAAGTCCCGTTCGGGGGAGACCGTGAAGTTGGCTGCATTACTTGACGAGGCCGTTGAGCGCGCAGAAGTGGCAATTGCAGAAAAGAATCCTGCGATGAGTTCACAAGACCGTGAATTGGTAGCCCGCATGATTGGCATTGGCGCGGTGAAATACTCAGATCTTTCCACCGACAGAGTGAAGGATTACATCTTCGACTGGGAACGTATGTTGTCTTTTGACGGCAACACAGCGCCTTATCTGCAATATGCACATGCACGTATTTGCAGTATTTTCCGTCGTGCCGGCGTCTCTCGTGATGATGTGCGTAACGTGGTGCCCATTCTTGATGACCCTCGCGAAAAGGCCCTTGCCATGAGGTTGCTGCGCTTTGATGCTGCTGTCTGGGAAATGGTGGACACGTTGAGTCCCCACAAGTTGTGCACATACGTATTTGATGTGGCTACGGATTTCACCGCATTTTATGAACACTGTTCAGTTCTCAAAGCCGAAACAGATGCCTTGCGCATGTCTCGTCTTGCCTTGTGTGATGCCACTGCTCGCGTCATTGAACAAGCTCTCAACCTTTTGGGTATTGATTCTCCGGAGCAGATGTAATGAACGAGATCTCACTTTTCCCGCGACATAGCACCGTAGACAACGATGGTGCCTTATCTATTGGTGGTGTGCTGGTCTCTAGCGTTGTGAGTGACTATGGAACCCCCGTATTCATTTATGACGAACAACATTTACGTGAAACCTGCAAAGAGGCTGTTGCTGCGTTTGGTGCAGACAATGTGATCTACGCATCAAAAGCTTTTCTTTGTGTTGCAATGGCAAAACTTGCCTATGAAGAAGGGCTTTTGCTCGACGTAGCTACTGGTGGAGAACTCTATGTTGCATTAGCTGCAGGAGTGCCCGCTAGTCATTGCGTGCTGCACGGGAACAACAAAAGCGATGAAGAATTGCGCACTGCGCTCGAAGCTGGTGTGCGCCACATTGTGGTGGACAGTTTTGACGAAATTGAACGTATTGAAAACCTGGTGTCATCTGGATTGTCTGTACCGCGTGTACAACTACGCATCACTCCTGGTGTGCATGTACACACCCACGAATACGTCTCCACCGGGCAAGATGATTCCAAATTCGGCTTTAACTTAAACAACGGCGATGCACATAGGGCCGTGGAGCGCGTGCGTGGTTCGGCTGCAATGGAACTAGTAGGTATTCACTGTCATATTGGTTCAAATGTTGTTGACGTGGACAACTTTGAAGACGCATGGAAAGTGATGGTCGATCTCTTCCTTCCACTAGAACTTCCCGAGATCACCATGGGTGGGGGACTAGGAGTTGCCTATACAACTGGCGACACCGCACCCTCGATGCAACAGTGGGCATCTGTGCTTTCTCGCGTGACATTACGCTTGCCGCACAACACAAAGGTGTATGTCGAACCTGGTCGAAGCATCGTTGCATCTGCTGGCGTCACGGCTTATTCGGTGGGAACCGTCAAGGACATTGATGGCATTCGCCGGTATGTGTCGGTAGATGGCGGCATGAGTGACAACCCACGTCCGATGATGTACGGAAGTGAGTACGAAGTATTCGACTCAAAAAATATGCATGCGTCACGCACATCATCTGCGCGCATTGTGGGCAAACATTGTGAAAGTGGTGACATTTTGATTCTCGACGCCCAAGTAACCCCCGACATTGCTGTGGGTGATGTTCTGGTGATGCCGGTCACTGGCGCCTACGGCTATTCGATGGCAAGTAACTACAACAAGGTCCCGCGTCCTGCGGTGGTCTTTGTACAGCATGGCACCTCGCGCCTTGTTGTACGCCGAGAATCACTGGAAGATCTTGTCCGTCTCGACCAATAATTGGCCACCCCAATAACTTGGGCGAGAATTCCCAGATGAAGCAATTAGGCTAAAAACCTATGGCTATTGCTCCTTCTTCATCTGTTGTGCGCATTGGTGTACTGGGCTGTGGCCATGTGGGTGCTGCCTTTATTCAACTTGTCGAGCGTCAAGCAGATGTTATTGAAGCGCGCACGGGTGTTCGCCTGCAGGTGGCTTCTGTGGCAGTGCGCAATGTAAGCCGAGAGCGAGACGTACAACTTCCCGATGGTGTTCTCACTCGTGATGCCCATGCAGTAGTGAACGATCCCACGGTGGATCTCATTGTGGAAGTTATTGGTGGTATCGAGCCAGCTCGTGAGTTGATTGCAGCGGCGCTTTCACATGGAAAGCCTGTGGTGACTGCCAACAAAGAATTGCTTGCCAATGTCGGCCATGAGTTGTGGGCGCAATCAGATAATGCTGGCGTGGATCTGTTGTTTGAAGCCGCCGTTGCTGGGGGAATTCCGCTCATTCGTGCCTTGCGTGAGTCGCTTCGAGGTGAGCCTGTCACTCGTGTGATGGGAATTGTGAATGGAACGACCAATTACATTCTCACCAAGATGACCGAAGACGGCGCCGACTATTCAGCAGCGCTCAGTGAAGCACAGCGACTTGGTTTTGCTGAACGTGATCCAACTGCAGATGTGGAAGGTTTCGATGCTGCAGCCAAGGCCGCAATCATCGCCAGTATCGCCTTTGGTGCCCGAGTAGTTGCAGGCGATGTGTATCACGAAGGAATCTCAGCGGTGACCGACGCCGATATTGCGATTGCGAAACGACTTGGCTATGTGGTCAAGTTGCTTGCCATCGCCGAGAAAGTTAACGGCTCAGACACTGTGGCGGTGCGTGTGCACCCTGCAATGGTGCCGGTAGCGCATCCTTTGGCAAGCGTGCGTGATTCATACAACGCCGTGTTTGTAGAAGGCGATGCAGTGGGCTCGTTAATGTTTTATGGACGCGGTGCAGGTGGATTCCCCACTGCGTCGGCAGTTTTGGGTGATGTGATTGATGCTGCAGTGAATCTTCGCAAGGGAACTCACGGAACGATCGGTTCATTTTCCCGAGTGCCTGTTATGCCTATCGATGAAACTTCTTCTGAGTACCTCATTGGGCTCGATGTGGAAGATAAGCCTGGCGTTCTTCATGAGATCACCGGAGTGTTTGCACAACACGGAGTCAGTATTCGAGCAGCAGAACAAGAAGGCATTGGAAGTGATGCTCGCTTGGTATTCATCACTCACACTGCGCGTGAGGCCGATGTGCAGACATGCGTAAGTGAGTTGCGCAAGTTGTCTGTAGTGCGTCGCGCATCTGGGTTGCTACGCGTCATCGGTGGTTGATTTCGTGAGGTATGTCTCCACGAGGGGTAATGCACCTGTTCTGGGTTTTGCAGATGTTGTACTCGCGGGCTTAGCAACCGATGGTGGTTTGTACGTTCCAGAGTCATGGCCACAATTACCTTCGACGCGAGCTAGTCGATATACCGATGTCGCAATGCAAGTTATTTCGCCATTTGTGGGAGATGACATTGACCAAAGCACATTGTCACGATTGATCACTGAGGCCTACGACACTTTTCGCCATCCAGATGTAGTTCCCATTGTTGATTTGGAACCAGGGCACCAACTTATGGAGCTTTTTCACGGTCCCACGCTTGCTTTCAAAGATGTTGCACTTCAATTGTTGGGTCGGCTCTTTGATCACATTTTGTCGAGTCGTGGAGAAAAAGTCACGATTGTGGGAGCAACCAGTGGTGACACGGGGAGTGCGGCAATTGATGGCGTGAAGAATTGCGCACATGTAGACATCGTTATTTTGTATCCCAAAGGGCGAGTAAGCGATGTGCAACGCCGACAAATGACAACAGTGAATTCTCCAAATGTGCGCACAGTTGCCATTGATGGAACCTTTGATGATTGCCAAGACTTAGTGAAGGCAATGTTTAATCACACTGAATTTCGCAAAACACACAATCTCTCAGCAGTGAACAGCATTAACTGGGCCAGAGTTATGGCCCAGGTGGTGTACTACGTAGAAGCAACACGCCAACTTGGTGGCCCCATAGACGTCACTGTACCGACGGGTAATTTTGGCAACGTGTTAAGTGGTTGGATTGCCCAACAAATGGGAGCACCACTTCGTCATCTCATTGTTGCTTCGAATCAGAACGACATTTTGACTCGCTTTTTTGAATCACAATCGATGAATGCGACCACTGTGCATCCCACATTGAGCCCGAGTATGGATATTCAGGTGTCGTCAAACTTTGAGCGTTTGCTTTTCGAGATGAATGATCGTGACGGAGCGGTCACTGCATCTCAATTGGCGCGGTTCCGTCAAATGGGCACGATGGGGGTGGAGCCTGATCAATTCGCACAATGGATTGCACCTACATTCCGCGCTGCCCGTGCAAGTGATCACGACACGTTGGCCACGATGCGTTCTGTTTTTGAAAGTACAGGAATGCAGATAGATCCTCATACTGCAGTGGGGGTGAAGGCGGCACGTGAATTTGCTGAAGATGGCGTACCAATGTTGACGCTGGCTACAGCTCACCCCGCAAAATTCCCCGATGCAGTAGAACGTGCAACAGGAATCAGGCCAGAACTACCCGAACATCTGGCAAATCTTTTTGATCTCCCAGAGCGCACTGTGGATCTTCCCAATGATCTTGATGCTGTAGAGGCCTATGTTGCCTCCACTCATCGATAATTCGTTGTTAACTCTGCGGTCCGCAGTTCTTTTCCATAAACGCGCCGTAACGCTGTTTGGCTTCAACCACTTTGGGGTCTGCAGAGATGGCATCAAGTGTGTTGCGCACTTCTTCTATGCGAGCCATTGCCGTTAAGTCATAGTTGTTATCACTAAAGACTTTGTCCATTGCGATGATGCTGTCCACCATGGTGGCGACATCATTTTTGATATCGGCAGGGCTTTGATCTCGCATTTGTAATGCAATATCGGAGATTGTGGCTCGCAGTTCTTTCATGCGTTCAGGGTCAGTGATGGCCCCGGGATCTTGGCCGTGTGGTCCGGCGCTTGCGGCATCCATGCGGATCGAGAGATCGCAGAAAGACTCATATTTGTTGGCGCTAGATGAAGAACATGCACCCACAAATACAACTGTTGTGAGCACCGAAAGAGTCATCTTGAACACGAAGAGAAACGGTATCAGCGCCTCTAATGAGTTGTCTTGGCAGGTGGGGTTGTTGTTATCGGGCATGGATGTGGCTAAGGTTGTCCTTGCTCGGTTGTCCGAGCTCTCCCCGCCCTCGTAGAGGGGGGTCGAGATTCCCCGTGTGTAACGCACCCCGGTGCATTGCAACAATCCCCACGTTGGTCTTTGACAAAGACCACAGGAAAGCAGGAAAACATGGCTGCTGAAGCCCTGGAGAAATCCGCACTTGAATCCAAAGACAAAGACCAACTGATGGCAATTGCCGCCGCACTCGGTGTGAAGACCTCTGGTCGTGCATCGAAGGCCATTTTGGTCGAAAAGATTTTGGAAAAGACTGGAGTGCCAGAGGCGACTCCAAAGCCAAAGCCCGCGCGTACGGAGAAGCCGGCACGAGCAGAAAAAGCTGAGCGCGATGATGACCAAGATGATGACGAGACCCAAAGCGATACACCTCGACGTGGCAAAGCATCGGCACAATCAGAGCCAACCGTGTATCTCGGTGCCGATGGTGAACCACTTGCTGAGTGGGAAATTGAATTAGCTCAACACGAAGGTCGACTTGGAGAGTTGCAGACCGCAAGCCCTGGTGGATCTGGTCGTAATGATCGCGGCGATCGCAGTGATCGCGGACCACGCCA
Source organism: Ilumatobacteraceae bacterium (assembly GCA_032121425.1). Taxonomy (GTDB): domain Bacteria; phylum Actinomycetota; class Acidimicrobiia; order Acidimicrobiales; family Ilumatobacteraceae; genus UBA2093. Next base: position 14,168 of record JAUMDU010000176.1, read on the forward strand.
AGGTGGCCAGAACCAACAACGTCAAGGTCAAGGTCAACAGAATCAGCAACGTCAAGGTGATTGGGAAGAGGGGCGAGGAAATCGCAACAATCGCAATCGTCGTCGTCGTGGGCGAAATGGTCGCGACGAAGGCCCGCAAGGTGATGATCGTTACGAAGGTCCAGAAGGAATTTCTGAACCGGTAAGTAATGACCCAGTTCAAGTTGAGGGTTACCTCGATTTGCGTGATGAGGGCTACGGCTTCTTGCGTATTGGTGGATACAAGCCCACACGCGATGATGCTTACATTCCTGTCAAGTTGACACGCCAATTTGGTTTACGCAAGGGAGACCATGTCACGGGTCTTTCACGTCCAGCTGGTCGCAATGAAAAAAATCCAGCGATGCTGGAGATCCATTCTGTCAATGGTGTTGATCCTGAAAAGGCTCGTCAGCGTCCTCGTTTTGAAGACCTCACACCGTTGTTCCCCGATCACAAACTCAAGATGGAAGATCCTCGCGATCCCACCAACATGACGGCGCGAATCATCGACTTGATTGCACCAATTGGTAAGGGACAGCGTGGATTGATTGTGTCTCCTCCAAAGGCAGGAAAGACCACAGTGATGAAAACCATCGCTGCATCCATTGAAAAGAACAACCCTGAAGTGAAGTTGATTGTTCTATTAATTGATGAACGCCCTGAAGAAGTAACTGACATGCGTCGCACTGTGAAGGGCGAAGTTATTGCGTCAACTTTTGATCGACCAAGTGATGAGCACACTCAGATTGCAGAGATGACAATTGAGAAAGCAAAGCGCATGGTGGAGATGGGTGAAGATGTTGTCATCATCCTCGACGGCATTACGCGTTTGTCGCGTGCATACAACTTGGCAGCGCCTGCAAGTGGACGCATTATGTCTGGTGGTATTGATGCCGGTGCGTTGTACCCACCGAAGAAATTCTTTGGTGCAGCACGCAACGTTGAAGAAGGCGGATCACTGACAATTCTGGCAACGGCACTTGTGGAAACAAACAGCCGCATGGACGAAGCCATCTTTGAAGAGTTCAAGGGAACAGGCAACATGGAATTGCGACTTGATCGTCGTATTGCAGAGCGTCGTGTGTTCCCCGCAATCGACGTGGATGCCTCAAGTACTCGGCACGAAGAGCTGTTGTTTGAGCGCAAGCAGTTACAACTGGTCTGGAAGTTGCGTCGCGTGCTGTCAGGACTTGCTCAGGACGGAAACCCCGCTCCAGGGCTGGAAATGCTGATGGACCGCCTTAAAACCTTTGGTACCAACGACGAATTCTTGGCCGAAATCGCCAAGACGCCTGGCGCCTAGTTGCCGATACACTCAAGAGTCCGTTTCGAGGAGATGCCAGAGACATGAAGAGCGATACCCATCCCGAGTACACCAACGTCACCGTGAAGTGCTCATGTGGAAATAGTTTTGAGACCCGTAGCAGCAAAGGTGGCTCGTTCACCCTTGAATTGTGCAACGAGTGCCATCCATTCTTTACTGGTAAGCAAAAGCTTGTAGACACAGGTGGCCGAGTAGAGCGCTTTAATAAGCGTTACGGTCAGCGCGCAAAGAGCTCTAAGCCAACCGAATAACGAGGTGTGTGCACCTGCATGGTGCACATCATTAATTGTCTTTTATGAGCGACAACGATGCGCAACGCCGTTCTCGGCTTCTTTCTACGAAGTTGGTGGCGCTGATTGGTCAACATCTTGGGATTGATGCTTCTTCGTACATCCAAGAACCATGTGGGCTCGGGGCTGCAGTAATTGCTGGTGACGCTGTATGGATCTTGGTGGATGGTGATGCATCGCATTCGTTAGGTTCAGCAATTGCATGGGCATCAAAGTACGCACGGTCTCTTCATCTTGTTGTAGATAATCACTCTGGAGTACTTGTTCGCCGAGCCAGTGGCTTTGCATTACCTATCTCGGTGTGGCACATAGAGGGCAATGGTCTACTTCCTGCAATTGCTGAGCCCCATCAAGAATTGATGAGAGCCTCTGATGCTCATAGTGCGTTGATTTCTCAGATTGACGATGCAGGCGCAGAATCTTTAGTGGAGTGGGGTGTTGTGGTTGGAGAAGTGCGTGGCTTGGAGATTTGTCGCGTGGTTGATGATGAACACACCAACGAGGCTCGTATTGAAGTGGGAATCGGAGCACATGATCGTGAAACATATGCACTCGTACATCAAGCAAGGCCTATTCATGAATCAATTGCAGATGTGGTGGCCACGGTCTGCGCGCACCGTGTGGAGGGCGCGCCGTTCCATCCTTACAACCACATTGCCCCGGAAAGATTTGCTCGCTGGAGAGCGATGCAGGACCCCAAAGCATTGGGCTTTTCATCGCTGACACGAGTTGATCCACCAGTTCCAAGAACGAATGTCAAAGATTCGGTGCCGTGCGTGGCTCTTGGGGAAAAGACAGATGGAACAACAACAGCAGTTGTCTTTGTGCATGGTATTGATCTAGATGTTGTGCCTTTTTCCGTTGATGCAGGATTGAAGTATTCCTGCGAATCCGTGATGATTGTGGCTAGGGCACAAGACGTGGTGACTTCTTTGCGAACTATGGCAAGTGCAACAGTGGCAACTACAACATTTTCGTCGTTGAATTAAGGACAACAGTGCGATGAGAAATAGGCATTCTTGGAAAACATGCGTAGGCGTTTTATGTCTTTTTGCGTTTCTTGTCTCGTGTAGTTCTGATGCTGCTGGCGGTCCCGATACTTCAACAGCGACATCAGTGTCAGAGTCAACCGTTCCACCGTCAACAACGGTTCCATGGGTCGAGGGCGCCGAAGTTGTGGCGTGGAAACAATTCGTGCAGTCCTATGAAGTTTTGGACGTTTCGGATGTCTCTACAGGAGAATGTGGACCTCGAGCCATGATGATCACCGAAGAAAGCTTGACCATGTATTGGTGGGATGGTGTGCGCTGGAATGACGATTCGGCACTTCTTGCAGGTGGACGAGGTCAGCTTCCCCAAAAGGTCTACACACACGACTACACCAACGATGGGGTATTGGATTTCTTTGTTGTGTATGCCGATGAGGAACGTCCGCGCACCAAAACCTTTGGTGCGTTCTTTGCATACTTGTGGGGCCTAGAAGATATCTGCAATTGGGGTTGGGTGGATGTCAACAATGGTCGAACCACCACGAGGGTTTTGCCCTCACCAGATGTGGATGTGCAGAGAGGCAAAATCTTTGCCAATGGATTTACTCGACGTCGAACTAGTGCACGTGGTGAATACCAGTTTTTACCGTCTACTGGAGCCTTTATGTATAGCGAGCTCGTCAAGAAGTAAGTCACATCATGGGGCGTAGCCTGTGGGGTGTATGAATGACCGGCTGGCATCAATTGAGAGGGACTATCTCGAGTTGGAAGTCAGTCTCGGTAGTCCTGAAGTTTTGGGGGACCAGAATCGCCTTCGCGAAGCCTCACGTAAATACAAACAACTGACCCCTCTTGTTCAGTGCATTCGCGATTTGCGCACAGCGCAAGGGGATGCAGAAGCTGCCAAAGAACTGATGAATGAGATGTCGGGGGCAGATCGAGATGCGTTTCGTGCAGAAGCAACCGCGGCAGAACAGCGCGTAGAAGATTTAGAAGAAGAACTAAAGGTGTTGATGCTTCCACCTGATCCCAATGATGGGAAAAACGTTTTGATGGAAATCCGTGGCGCCGAAGGCGGGGAGGAAGCCAACCTGTTTGCTCGTGACCTGATGGAGATGTATGTCGCCTATGCCGCACGACGCAGCTGGGGTGTAGAGGTCATTCAGTCAGACCCTTCTGACATGGGCGGGGTGAATCAGGCAACTCTTCTCTTTAAGGGTGATGATGCTTGGAGTCGATTGAGATTTGAAGGTGGGCCGCATCGTGTACAACGTGTGCCGGCAACAGAGGCTCAAGGGCGTATCCATACGTCATCGGCAACTGTTGCAGTGATGACAGAAGCTGAAGAAGTAGATGTCGACATCGATACCAACGATTTACAGATTGATGTGTATCGAGCCTCAGGTGCAGGCGGTCAGCACATCAACACCACGGACTCGGCTGTGCGCATCACCCACAAGCCCACTGGTTTGGTGGTTGCCATGCAGGATGAGCGAAGCCAATTACAAAACCGTGCTCGTGCCATGACGGTTCTTCGTTCTCGGCTGTTGAAGTTGCGACAAGATGAACAAGAGGCACAAGCATCTGCTGAACGTCGAGCTCAAATTGGCGGGGGTGGCCGAGGCGAGAAAATTCGCACGTATAACTACAAAGAAAATCGCATCACTGACCACCGCATTGGCTTTACCTTGTACCAACTGCAAGCCGCTCTTGGGGGCGACTTAGACGCAGTGATTGATGCATTGACAGCAGATCTTCGTGCGCGTCAGCTTTCTGAAAATGCCTAATTCCGATACTCATCGCACATGGCGCCAGTTGTTGAGTGAAACAACTGAGCGATGTGGCAACCGCGCGACGGCGCGATGGTTGTGTGAACATGCCAGTGGTGCCGATGGTGCTGAGTTTGAAGAAATCTTCGATGAGTTCGCAACGACGCGATGTGTATCTCACCTGGATGCAATGTTGGACAGGCTGGACACTGGGGAACCATTGCAATACGTGATGGGACGCTGGGCATTTCGATATCTCGATGTGATGGTGGATTCACGAGTACTCATTCCTCGTCCTGAAACCGAAATGTTGGCAGGAATTGTGATTGAACAAGCTCGCACACTGCACGAAGTTGGGCGAGAAGTTCTGGTTGCAGATCTTGGAACTGGTTCTGGAGTAATTGGTCTGGCTGTGTTGTCTGAGATGCCATTTGAATCATGCACGGTGTGGATGACAGATGTTTCCCAAGATGCACTTCATGTGGCGCGTGCCAATGCGGTAGGTATTGGTAGAGCAGCAACGCATGCTCGATTCGCTGAAGGCAACTGGTGTGATGCCTTGCCACAAGAGCAGAAGAATGCCTTTGACATCATCGTGGCTAATCCGCCCTACATCGCCCGAGATGATGTGGAAGTGGACTCTTCCGTGCGTCTATGGGAACCACATAGTGCGTTGTTTGCGGGTGACGATGGCTTGGATGACATCACGAAGATTGTGGATCAATCAAGGTCATGGCTACGTGCAGGTGGAATGTTGGCAATCGAAATGGGGCATCAACAAGGTGCTGCGGTGCAAAGACTCTTTCTTGAGAATGATTTTGTGGATGTTGCCATTCATCGTGATTTGGCAGATCGTGAACGATTCACGACAGGATTTTTGAAGTCCTAAGTACGCACCAGCTCTTATGTCAGATGACGTTGGAGAAATGCAAGTTGATGAAGAAGTAAGTTCTCCGCAACTTCTTCTTGTGGCGTCATATGGGTCACTCCAGATAATGGCAATACCTCATGGGTTTTGCCGGCAGCAAGAAGCATGGAAGACAACTGCAACGTATGTGCGGCAACCACGTTGTCATCAGCGAGACCATGGATGAGTAGAAGTGGTTGAGATAACTGCGAGACATCTTCCAGTAGCGACGTTGCCAAATACGCCGAAGGATTCTCCGAGGGATGACCGAGGTATCGCTCCGTGTAGTGGGTGTCATAGAGATGCCAGTCGGTAACAGGAGCTCCAGCAATTGCTGCGTGAAAACGATCACTGCGGCGTATTACCGCAAGCGCTGCAAGGTAACCACCAAAACTCCATCCTCGAATCCCTACGCGGGTGATGTCGGCACGAGGTTCTAGTGCGGGTAACGCATCGAGAACTTCTAATTGATCGGCAAGTACAGGTCCGGCTAAATCGTTGTGTACGCCGCGTTCCCAATAACTTCCTTTGCCGGGCGTGCCAACATTGTCTGCAATCACCACAACGAAGCCTTGATCGGCAAACCATTGTGAGGAAAGAAACGCCGCACGTGATGCAACTACTCGTTGTGCATGCGGGCCGCCATAGGGATCAAAGAGAACAGGGAAAGGACCATTCCCTGCGTCGCGAGGGGTCAAAATAGCAACAGGTATGTTGCGCGAACCCACAGTGGTGAGTTGCACTTGTGGCGACACCAAAGGTGTCTCCACAAGAGAGGTAAGTGCAATGTCGCGCCCATTGTGGTGCACAGTGATGACTGCGCGTTCTGTGTGCAACGTGGATTGTCGCACTGCAAGAGTTGTGCTGTTTCCTGTTGCAGAAACAACTCCAGTCCCATTTGTGAATTTGGTTGTAGTTCCCGTAGAAACATCAACGACGTATACGTCGTGAATCCAAGGAGTTGTGAGATCGTTGGCGATACACACAATGACCTCATCAATGCTGACAATTGAACGCACTTGCAGGTGTGCGGGAGTTATTGGTGTGTTATCCACACACAGGCATCTTGTGCCGGCTCGATCTGCGGCTGTGACAACTCGACCGTCAGGGAGAAGTTGTGGAAGGCCTGACATTATTTCCACCCACGATGGATCTGTATCGGTGAGCAGTAGTTCAGTTGCACCGTTGTCGACATCTATGGCCCAAACATCAATTCGTTGTTGATTGCGGGTCTGTGTTTGGGCAATGAGTCCGGAGGAAGCCCAACTGACATGCGTGAGATATTCGTATGGCTCTGTGAATTGCACATAGTTCACCGCAGCAGTGTGGGTGTTGATGAGGTGCAGTGTCACCTCTGCGTTAGGTGTTCCTGCTTGAGGGTAACGATGTTCAATCGCTGCGGAGTGTGGATGAGCAGGGTCTGCGATATGCCACACCTGAACCGAGGACACATCCACTCGACATGCAGCAATTTGTGAGCCGTCTGGCGACCACCAGTATCCCCGGAAGCGTCCCATTTCTTCGGCAGCAATGAATTCAGCACTACCCCAAGACACGGTGTCGGAATTGTCTGTTGCAAGTACGCGTTCATCGCCGTCAAGAGTGGCAGTACACAAACTCTTTCCTCGTACATAAGACAACTGCGTACCATCAGGCGAGAGGCGCACATCGAACACGCCTGGTTCAATATCGGGAGTGGTGATATCTCCTGTGATGAGATCTACAACAACTACATATCCTCCCAAGACGGTGACGGCTTGGCGCACATCACGATCGCAGGAATAACTCACTATGCCGCTAGCGCCTTCTCTTGCACGTTCGCGTCGTCGCAGTTCTTCAGCGGTGAGTGCATCGACATCGTTGCCAAGTGTGCGAGGGTCAAGAACGAGACGCTCTGTCTGGGTTGCGGTGTCAAGAACCCACAGCGCATTGATGTTGTCCACCCCAGAACTTGATCGCGCAAACACAACACGTTCTCCATCGGCAGATACCGTAAAACTGCGCGGCTCACCCAGGGTAAGACGTTGAGTGCGTGCGTATTGGCGAGGAAATGTATCGCTCACGCGAGCAGGGTACCTGTTGCATCGATACGAATGCGCTTGCCCACCCATTCGTTTTCACACATGTCGCGTCCCAAGCCAATATCGCTGGTGTCGGCCCAGGCGCGTCGTCCATCGTCAAGAAGACATGAGGCAATCGAACGCTCTGGATTGCCATCGCGATCATGCATTACTGAATATGCCTCCACCGTTGCTTGGCCGGCGGCTTCTGTGGGCGATGCGAGTGCGCGACTGGGAAGTGCATCAATTGCATCTTGTGGGTAGTCGTATGCAAAACCCTGTGCTGGTGGTGTTGTGGCGTACACGCCAAAAGCATGTTTGGTGGTGTAGCCGCCGTTTGCCCAGATCAGGCCCGTTGTACCTTTTCCTTCTCGCAACTCTGACGTCAATGTGGCAATGGCGTGCATGACGTAGTTGTTCCATGGGCCGCCTGCAAAAGGGAGCCCACCTGTGCGTGTGAGCTGGCTGTTGATATCGAGTCCGAGTGATTGTGCTCCTAATTGCACAGCTGCAGGGAAGCAGGAATACAAATCCACAAGATCAATGTCGCCAATGGTGAGACCAGCAAGTTCCAACACGCGCCGCCCTGCAAGTTCAATTGCGGGGGTGTCGTAGAAATGATTGCGGTGTGACACAAAAGGGTGTTCATGTGCATCGCTACCTGATTGCGGGAAAATCCAACGGTCTCGCGGAACACCAAGTGCAGTGGCTTTTTCAGCAGAACACAGAATGAGCGAAGCAGCCATGTCGACATCATTGTTGGAGTTCATGTACTTGGTGTAGGGAAAACCAATCATGCGATTAGTCGCCGAAGGAGTGCGAATTTCTTGTGCACTAAAAGCGGTGCGAGTCCATGCGTGGGGATTAGTTGCAGCCACTGCACTAAAACGTGACCACAATTCACTGATGTACACCTGGTGGTCTTGTACAGAACGTCCCGCGCGTGCACGAAGTGCAGTTTCAAACATTGGATAAATCTGAATGGGCATCATGATTTTGCGGTCGAGTTCCTCGGGCATGTTCATGGTGAGGTCCTCGGAGGCCAAAACTGGCTGATGATCAGTGGTGCGCCATTGCGGTTCTTGTTCTGCCTTTTTGAAACGCGCCCTCGTACGGGTGGTTTCACCGCCTGTAAGGATGACCAGGTCTAGTTCTCCGGCAGCGATCTGTCGCGAGGCCGAGTTGACGAGAGTTTGTGGGGTGTTGCCGCCCATCGAGGACAGTGCAGTCTCTCGTGGCGACACACCCAAATCTTGCGCGATGAGATACGCCGGGTCGCCGTATTTCCAGGACAGCAAGGAGACAACTCGGATGGCATCTGGTGCAGGAACTGCGCCCAGTGAGGCATCGCTAGAGGCTTTTTGGATTGCCTCAACCATGAGAGATACAGGATCACGAGCATCATCGAGACCTTCTGCGCGCTGGACAACTTGTCCTGTGCCAATGAGAACAGGGGTGCGGGGGTCAATTGTCATCCCTCTAACGCTAGGGGCTTGACGGTGTACCCCTACTACTGTGAAAGGAATGTCTCGTATCGCAATAGGTGCCGATCATGCCGGCTATGTCCTCAAACAACACCTCATCGAGTTGTTGACCAATCAAGGTCACGATGTTGATGATCTAGGTACGCACTCCACCGAGAGTTGTGACTATCCACCCATCTGTGCCTCTGTAGGTCGCCATGTGCGAGATGGAAAGGCTGATTTTGGAATCGTGCTTGGTGGCAGTGGTCAAGGAGAACAATTGGCCGCCAACAAGGTGCGCGGTGTTCGTGCTGCATTATGCAATGACTTGTACACCGCACGGATGGCACGCGCGCACAACAATGCCAATGTTCTTTCCATGGGGGCACGTGTTGTAGGAGAAGGCTTGGCCGAAGAGATTTTGGCAACGTTTCTTGCAACAGAGTTTGAAGCAGGACGCCATGAGCGGCGCGTTGCTCAATTAGCCGACATTGAAGAACAAGAAGCGAGCAAGTAATGCCTTTCCCCTCCGACAACAATCCAGATACCGAAGTATTTGAACTTCTTGAAGCGGAACGTATTCGTCAAACAACGGGTTTACAACTCATCGCAAGCGAGAACTTCACCTCGCCAGCGGTGATGAAGGCAACTGGTTCAATTCTCACGAACAAGTACAGCGAGGGTTACCCGGGTAAGCGCTACTACGGCGGCAACGTACATGTTGATGGCATTGAGTCACTTGCTATTGAGCGTGTGAAGCAATTGTTTGGTGCTGATCACGCAAATGTGCAGCCACACTCTGGTGCGAGCGCAAACATGGCGGTGTATCTCGGGTTGTTGAATCCTGGGGACACCATTCTTGGTTTGAGTTTGGACCACGGTGGTCATCTCACTCATGGTTCTCCAGTTAATGCCAGTGGAATCTTGTATGACTTCAAGTCTTATGGAGTAACCCCAGGTGATGAGCGCATTGATTTTGACAACATGCGTGAACTGGCGTTGAAGCATCGCCCGAAAATGATTGTTGCGGGAACAACGAGCTATCCACGCCGACTAGATCCCGAACCATTCAAGGCGATTGCCGATGAGGTGGGTGCGTTGTTGATGTTTGACATCGCTCACCTGGCAGGTCTTGTGGCCGGTGGCGCACATCCCAACCCAGTTCCATTTGCCGATGTAGTGACTTTTACAACGCACAAGACGTTGCGCGGCCCACGCGGTGGTTGCATCTTGTCAAAAGCTGAACACGCACAAGCAATAGATAAGGCAGTATTCCCTGGAAGCCAAGGCGGACCACTGGAACATGCAGTTGCAGCCAAGGCTGTGGCGTTTCGCGAAGCTCTCGATCCATCGTTTAGTCAGTACGCACATCAAATAGTGAAAAATGCTGCAGCACTTGCCGAAGCGATGGCCAATGAAGGTTTCCGACTAGTGAGTGGAGGAACAGATATTCATCTCATGGTGGTCGATCTGCGTCCGTTCGATGCAGAATGCACAGGCAAGGTTGCTCAACTGGTTCTTGATGAAGCTGGAATCACCTTGAACAAAAACACAGTTCCCGATGATCCACGCAGTCCGTTTGTTACTTCTGGTGTCCGAATTGGAACCCCAAGTGTGACCACGCAGGGAATGACTGAAAAAGAGATGCCACTGATTGCTCAGTTCATCGCCGAGGCTTTGCGCCATCGCGATGATCCTGCAGCAATTGCGCGGGTACGTGCGCAGGTTGCCGATTTGTGTGCCAAGTTCCCGGTGTATCCCCATCGGTTCTAAATCAAAAACAGACTCGTTAAGTTCTTCTAGGCTCAAGCACTAATGGGAGACGTCACCGGTTATCTCGTCATTGGCTCTGTAGCCATGGGCGTTACTGCGCTCACCACGCCTGTGGTGCGCTCTTTTGCGCTCCGACATAACTGGGTGGCACAGCCAAGTGATCGTAAGGTGCACACCGTACCTACTCCTGATGTGGGCGGCATTGCAATGTTTGCCGGGGTTCTTGCTGCAATGTTCGTGGCGTGGCAGATGGACAGGTTCTCACCTTTGTTTGAGGGAAATAGTGAACCCACCGGTTTGTTACTTGGCGCGCTTGTCATCTTGATTGTGGGAGTGCGCGATGACATCAAAGAAGTGTCGGCGCCAGCTCGCGTGGTGGCCACTGTGTTTACCGGAATGATCTTGGTGTGGTTTGGCGTCACGATGTTTTACTTCCGCATTCCATTTTTAGGAGTTTTGCAACTCTCTGATGACTGGGTGCCCATCGTGACTGTCTTTTGGTTGCTGGGAATGACTCAAGCGGTCAATCTGATTGACGGTCTTGATGGTCTTGCAGCTGGCATCGTGGCAATTGGATCAACAGCGTTCTTCATTTACTCGTATCACTTATCTGGTCTTGGGTTGTTATCTGAACCAAATCTTGGACCACTGATTGCGATCATCACTGTGGGGGCATGCGTAGGTTTTCTTCCTTTCAACTTCAATGGGGCAAGCATCTTTATGGGTGATGGGGGAGCGTATTTATTGGGCTTCTTAGTCGCAGTGTCGACAAGTGTGGTGGGTGGGCGCGCAGACCCCACAACTCAAGCGTTTAGCGGACAGACCTATTTCTTCTTGGCACCTTTAGTGATTCCACTGATTATTTTGGGTGTGCCTGTGTTTGACGTGTTGTTTGCGATCGTGCGTCGTGTGAGTAAACGTCAAGGGTTCGCCACTGCCGACACAGGGCACTTACATCATCGACTTATTCGTTTAGGTCATGGACCGCGTCGCGCTGTGGTGATTTTGTGGGGATGGACTGCCTTGTTGTCGGCATTTGTGCTGTATCCGGTGTTTAACACCACAACTACAAACTTTGTGCCCCTTGGTCTTCTAGGACTCGTGCTGTTCTTGTACACAGTGTTGCATCCCGATATTGACCGTACGAAAAAAGATGAAAATCTTTCGCATATTGACCGCACAACAAAGGACTGAAGTACTCCTCTGTTGAACAAGTAAGTACCTTCGTTCGAACAAATGCTCGTTATGTTGCTTATATGGCAACGCATACACAATCTGTTTCGTGTTTCGCACATGAACGTCCAGAGAAGTTTGTTGAAATTATTGAGGGATTATCTGATCCAATCGCCATTCATGATGTTGTCTTCGATTCATGGGGCGCGATCACTGATTCAACACTGTGTTGGTGGAACGAAGCATTCTGCGCAGCTCGTGTTCAATCTGTGGAACATGGTCATTCAATAATGAGTACATATGTGAATCCTCTTGTAGCACTGGCACATGTGACTGAAGCCTGGAGTACCGGTGAATCACTTCAGTTTTTTCACATTGGTGACGAGACCAAGAATCGCTATTTGCACCCTGAAGCAGATGTGGACATCTTCGTGCGCTGGAAGAGAATTGGTGACCATGTAGTTGAGTGGTCTAGCGGAACTGATGAGATGTTGGCGTTGCGAAATTTTGTGAAAGATCAAGAATCTCTCGTATCAATCGCTAGCCGAAAAAGAGCATTGGCAATAGAGCGTGAACGAATAGCTCGCAATTTGCATGATGTGGTAATTCAAAATCTCTATGCAACTTCCTTGTCGTTGTCAGTAGCTGGTCGTCAGCACAGTGGGGAAGTACAAGCAGAATTCAACAAAGCAATTGCTTCCCTTGATCGAGTGATTGCTGGAATACGCAATGAGATACTCAATGTGGAATCACAAAAGGTTTCACAATTGCGTCTTCACTTAGAGGATTGTCTGATTCCACTCATTGATCATGCCCAGGCAGGTTTTGATCTTTCTATTGAAGTGCCCACATTGCCCAGCGATGTAGACGCTCATGTTCGAGCGGTGTGCATAGAAGCCACGTCGAATGCAGTTCGACACGGAGCTGCAAGTTTCATACGAATCCGACTTGCTCGATTCAACAATCAACTGTTTCTCACTATCGCAGACAATGGCTCTGGAATTTCTCCAGAAAGCCAGTTGCAAAACGGTCTCCACAACATGCGCGAACGCGCCCTATCCCTAGGAGGCAACATGGAGATACATACACACCCAGATACAGGAACGATCATTTCATGGTCGATTCCATACCCAAGGTGGCAATCATGATTCAGGTTGCTATCTGTGATGACCATGTCATGGTGCGTGAGGCACTTGCTGCCGTCATCGCTCATGAAGACGGACTTGAAGTGGTGGGAATTACTGATTCCATTGCATCAACTCGAGAACTATTGCAAAACATGACACCAGATGTGCTGGTTGCAGATGTGCGACTTGATGGTGAATCGGGCCTTGATGTTGCGCGGGCAGTAGTGGCCGAGCACCCACACGTCAAAGTGATTGTGCTGACATCCTTTAATTCTGATGAAGCCTTAGTTGCAGCATATGAATTAGGTGCAAGTGCCTTCGTGTTGAAAACGGGAAGTTCTCTTGGACTGATGAACACAATTCGTGATGTTGCATCAGGAATGAAGTTGATTAATCCAGCTGAAGTGCGCAATGCCTCTGAATCGTTAGAGATGCGCGGACTTGGAATGATTCAACGACTAGATGCAAATGATCGACACATTGCCCGACTCATTGCATTGGGTTATTCCGACAAACAAATTGCTGAAACGGTCTATCTGGGGTTACAGACCGTGCGCAATCGTGTATCGCGAATGCTGTCGCGGTTCGGGAAAGAGAATCGAACTCAGTTAGCTCTGTTTTTTTCCGAGTATCACTCAGAAATCTCAGATCTCTAACTGCAGTCAATCTCGTGGTTGGTGTTGTTGCCCCCCAATGACAACACCAGCCACTTGCAGTTGTGACAAAGTTTTGGCGTGGCTGTTTGACCAAGGCCAAGTTCGGGCCTAGATTGTTCAACGTTTCACAAAGTCGTGAATCTGTGCACACAACAAGGCAATTCTTCGGTGAAGTTCATCCCCACTCCTAAACCTATGACTCCGGTCGATAAGGGAATTTCCCAGGGCGCGGAGCTGGCTGCAGGCGTTCTTGTGTTTTTCCTCATTGGTCTTGGAATTGACACATGGCTGGGAACTGTGCCTGTGTTCATGATTGTGCTGACTGTTTTTGGTGTGGTGGGGTACTTCGTTCGGATGTACTACGCCTATAACTCGGCCATGATGAAACTGGAACAAGAACGCCTGGATAAATCTCGTGGAGAACACGCGTGACTTCTGGCACCTCACCATTGGCTTCGGCCCTGTCTGGGGAAGCCCCAGAGGTCTCTATTTCACGTGATTTAGTGAAGCGAGGCCTGTGGATAGCGCCAGTTGTAGTGGCCGTGGGAGCCATTTTTGATGCCGGCGACGGGGCCTGGTCAGCAGCCTTTTCGTTAGCTTTGGTACTGGTCAATTTTGCGGCCGCGGCAGCACTAATCGCAATCACAGCAAGGATTTCCCTGGCTTTGATGATGGGGGCAATTCTCTTTGGTTACGTCTTGCGCCTTGGCCTGATCACGGTGGCTGTGCTCGTTGTTGTCGATTATTCGTGGGTCTCGGTCCCGGTCCTTGGCGGGACCATCATCGTGACTCATTTAGGTCTGCTCTTTTGGGAAATGAAATACATAGCCGCCTCGCTTGCATTTCCTGGATTGCGCCCCGATGTACAAGAATGGCGAGCGTCCCGCTCCGCCGAGAACCCTGAAGGATGACAAGTGCTTGCGCTCAAGTTTCCAGAAATTAATCAGCTCCTTCGATGGAAAGACCTGTTCCCCGGTTTCAACAAGATTGCGTTAATTGCGATCCTTGCAACTGTGATCAGCATTGTGCTTTTCATTCTTGCGACACGTCGTCCAACAACGGAAGCACCTAAAGGTGCACGCAACTTTGCAGAAGTGATTGTGGAGTTCATTGAGAACGGCGTCATTATGCAAACAATGGGCAAAGACGGTTTGGGATGGACACCATTCCTGCTCACCACGTTCTTGTTCATTTATCTGTGCAACGTTCCAGGAATTATTCCGTTCTTCCAAATGCCCGCAACTGCGCGTATGGCAGTTCCAATGTTCCTTGCACTTCTTGTATGGGTGGTGTTCAACGCAACCGGCATTAAGCATCAAGGTGTTGGCGGATATCTCAAGAGTGTGTTGTTTCCCCCAGGTGTACCCAAGGCGTTGTATGTCCTTGTGACGCCGATCGAATTGATCTCGGTGTTCTTGGTGCGCCCGTTCTCGCTCGCAGTACGACTTTTCGCCAACATGCTTGCGGGTCACATTTTGCTCATCACCTTTGCATTGCTGTCTGAGGCGCTTTTCCAAGCCAAAGATGTGATCTTGATTCCATTCGGAATTTTGCCCTTCTTCATGTTGCTCTTCATCACTTCATTCGAAGTGTTGGTGGCCTTCTTGCAGGCTTACATCTTCGTCATTCTCGCGGCCGTGTATATCGGTGGCGCCGCACACCCAGAGCATTAATCACACGAGTTCTAATCACATAGGTCTCCCTACCAACCAAACCAACTAGGAGAAAATAAAATGGAAGCACTTTCACTGCTCATCGCAGCCGAAGAGGCAGTAGCCGCAGATGCGGTCAGCACCGGAGATGGCCTTACAGCCATGGGTGCAGGACTTGCATACGGGTTTGCCGCAATCGGACCAGCACTGGGAATCGGAAACCTCGTCGGCAAGTCCGTTGAGGCAATGGCCCGCCAACCAGAGGCTGCAGGCATGGTGCGTACCACCATGTTCCTCGGCATCGCGTTTACCGAAGCGCTTGCGCTTATCGGCTTCGTGGTGTTCATTCTTCTCAAGTTCGCTTAAGTCGCACCTGAGTTCCCGTCCGTTTTCTTTCTCCGTTTTGACGGAGTACAGGAGTTGAAATGCTGACTTTCATAGTCACCAAATCGAGTGGTGGAGTCGTTGATGTGCGGCTTTCATCGGCCATTACTGCCGATGAAGCTGACACCACATCAACGGGTCAACCCGTCGATACGGGTCCGAACCCGATTGCCGCTGAACCTAAAGAATTGCTGTGGTCAGCAGGAGCCTTCTTGGTGCTCCTGGTGGTCATGCGTTACTTCTTGTTCCCACGCCTCAAAAAAGGCATGGACCAGCGATATGCATCGATTCGTTCCAATATCGAGGGCGCCGATCAAGTCAAGTCGAGTGCACGTGCAGACGTTGCCAACTACGACGCTGCAGTTGCTGCAGTGCGCGTAGAAGCAGCTGCACGCGTGGACGCTGCGCGCCAAACACTGGACAATGAGCGCACAGCTCGTTTGTCTGAGGTGAATGCACGCATCGCAACCGCACGAGCCGAAGCCGATGCAGCAAATAACGCTGCTCGCGCTGCTGGTCAAGCACAAGTTGCAACAGCTGTGGCCACTGTGGTGGCACAAGCAGCCGAGCTCGCTTCCGGGTCACGTCCAGAGAAATCTGTGGTTGACCAAGTGGTGAAACAAGTAATGGAAAGTGCAGGCAAATGATGAGTATCGTCTCCACACTTCTTGCTGCTGGTGACCCTTCGCAGTCTCCTCATTGGTTCATTCCGAAAAGATTTGAACTCATATACGGCGGTCTTGCATCAGTCATCATCATCAGCGCTCTTGTGAAGTTCGCAGGTCCTTTTGCGAAAAAGGCCCTCACCGATCGCACGGAGAAAATTCAGAACGAAATTGATTCGGCTCGTAGCGCAAAAGCTTCAGCCGATCAAGAAGCAGTTCAGATTCGCACCGCACTTGGTGATGTCGACAAGGAGCGTTCACGTATTCTTGCCGAAGCCGATCAACAAGCAGCAGCACTTCTCACGGAAGGCCGCGGCCGTATTGATGCTGAAATGAAAGACATTGAAGCTAAGGCAATGGCCGATATTGCAAATGCATCATCTCGTGTGGGTGATGAGTTGCGTGCAGAGATTGTTCGCTTGTCAGCTATTGCTACTGATCGTGTAGTGCGCACAGCGCTTGATGATCGGGCTCAGCAAGGCTTGATTGAAGAATTCATTTCGAAAGTAGGTGTGTCGCGATGAGTATCGATACCTATGTTGACTCGATCATGAATATTGCCGAGGCAGAAGGTGTACAAGTACGCATTGAGGAAGAGTTCTCAAGCGTCGTGCGCACTATTGACTCCAACAATGATTTGCGTTCCAAATTGACTGACGAGCTGATTCCTAGTGCAGCACGTCAGCAAATCGTGGAGACATTGCTTGAAGGCAAGGCTCATCGTCTTACTGCTCAGTTCATTTCATTGGTGATTGGTGCTGGTCATGCACGCGATTTGCGTGATATTGCCGAGCGCATCAGTTCTCGTGTAGCTCATGGCGCAGGTCGTGAAGTGGCCGAAGTGCGTAGCGCAGTTGCTTTGTCCGACGACCAACAGCGTCGTTTGGCCGAAGCATTGTCTAAGGCAACAGGATCGCAAGTGAATCTCAAAGTTGTTGTTGACCCAACCGTCGTGGGTGGCATTGTCGCCACAGTCGGCGACAAGGTCATCGATGGCTCAGTACGCAACAGACTCGACCAGCTCAAGAGCCGGTTCTAAATAATTGTGAAAGAAAAAGGAAGACATGGCTGACATCACACTTTCCGCCAGTGACATTGCTGCAGCGATTACAGGTGGCCTTACTGGCTACTCGCAATCGTTAGAGGCTCGCACTGTAGGCCGCGTTGCAGAAGTAGGCGACGGTATTGCTCGCGTTTCGGGTTTGCCCGACTGCGCAGTAAACGAGTTGCTCGAATTTGAAGACGGCACCGTTGGTTTGGCGCTGAACCTCGACGAAGACCAAGTTGGCGTTGTTGTTCTTGGTGACGGCTTCGGTATTGAAGAAGGCCAGCCCGTGAAGGCAACTGGTCGAATTTTGTCCGTGCCAGTTGGCGATGCAATGCTTGGACGCGTAGTGAACGCACTTGGCGTGCCCATCGACGGCAAGGGCGACATCGTGGGTTCCATCGATCGCCGCGTGGAAATCCAGGCTCCTGGAATCATGGGCCGCAAGCCCGTGCATGAGCCACTTCAAACAGGTATCAAGTCGATCGACGCAATGACCCCCATTGGTCGTGGTCAACGCGAATTGATCATTGGTGACCGCAAGACCGGTAAGACAACGGTTGCGATTGACACCATCATTAACCAGCGTGGTCTTGGTGTGAAGTGCATTTACGTTGCCATTGGTCAGAAAGGTTCCACCATTGCACAAACAGTGGAGACTCTTCGCCAGTACGGTGCGCTTGAATACACGGTCATCGTTGCAGCACCTGCATCTGAGCCTGCACCGTTTAAGTACCTTGCTCCGTATTCAGGTTGCGCCATGGGTCAGCACTGGATGGAAAACGGCGAGCACGCCCTCATTGTGTATGACGATTTGTCAAAGCAAGCAGAGGCTTATCGCCAGATGTCGTTGTTGTTGCGCCGTCCACCAGGCCGCGAGGCATATCCCGGAGACGTGTTCTATCTACACAGCCGTCTCTTGGAGCGTGCTGCAAAGTTGAGCGATGAGCGTGGTGCAGGATCTTTGACGGCGTTGCCCGTCATTGAGACCAAAGCAGGCGACGTGTCGGCGTACATTCCGACCAACGTGATTTCGATCACCGATGGTCAGGTGTACTTGCAGGACAACTTGTTCAAGTCTGGTGTGCGTCCCGCAGTGGACGTAGGTGTGTCGGTGTCACGAGTAGGTGGCGCAGCACAAACCAAAGCCATGAAGAGTGTGTCTGGAACACTCAAACTTGATCTTGCTCAGTTCCGCGAGCTTGAAGCTTTCGCTACTTTTGGTTCCGAACTTGACGCAGTGTCTAAAGCACAG
>JAUMDU010000177.1:0-2708 GCA_032121425.1 Ilumatobacteraceae bacterium
ATGATTGATGGACTTCGTCATGATGGCATCCATTGCACCGTCTTCACCATCGAATACTCGCGCGGGGCCTTCGAATTGCAGTTGATTTTTTGTAAGACCGGCAACTTTCACCACACTGCCCTTAGGTGCAAGTGAACCGCTGAGAATATTGATGCCACCCTCTGCGTGAATGGGATCTGACAACGGATGAATGACATCGCCATCTGGTGGCAAAGGATTCATCTCATGTAAGTTCTCCGCCATTGTTTTACCGGTGCATGTCATCACATCACCATGTAGCAGACCTGCATCAAGCAACATCTTTAACACCACAGGCACACCACCAATACGGTGAATATCTGACATGTGGTACTTACCACCGGGTTTGGTGTCGGCAATGTGTGGCACTTTGTCGGCAATGCGGTTGAAGTCATCAAGGCTTAATTCCACGCCTGCCTCATTGGCAATTGCCAACAAATGCAACACCGCATTGGTGCTGCCACCAAATGCATTCACTACTGCAATCGCATTTTCAAATGCTTTCTTCGTCATGATGTCGCGTGGTCGAAGACCAAGACGCAACATGTTCACTACCGCTTCGCCTGCGCGACGTGCATCATCTTCACGACTCACATCAATAGCGGGTGCTGATGCGGTTCCAGGAAGACTCATACCTAATGCTTCTGCAATAGAAGACATAGTGTTCGCGGTGAACATGCCACCACATGCACCCTCACCCGGACATGCAGCACGTTCAATATCGGTAAGTTCTTCTTCGGTCATTGTGCCGGCTGCACATGCACCCACCGCTTCAAACACTGTGGTGATGTCAATGTTGTTGCCCTTATGGACACCTGGCATGGTGGATCCGTTATAGACAAACACACTCGCCAAGTTGAGTCGCGCCGCGGCCATCAACATTGCAGGAATCGATTTGTCACAACCTGCGAGCCCCACAAAACCATCGAAGCGTTCACCGTGTACCACGGTTTCCACACTGTCGGTGATTACTTCGCGTGACACCAAACTTGCACGCATTCCTTCGTGGCCCATAGAGATTCCGTCAGAAACGGTGATGGTGCCGAACTCAAGTGCAACACCACCTGCTTCGCGCACACCTTTTTTTGCGTGCTCTGCAAGTCGACGCAACGACATGTTGCACGGCGTCACTTCATTCCATGCAGAGGCAATTCCAATCTGTGGCTTCACCCAGTCATCATCTGTGAGACCAACAGCGCGCAACATCGCTCGTGCAGCAGCTTTTTGGATGCCATCGGTTACGTCACGGCTCCGTGGTTTGATGTCGATGGGGGTGCCTGTGGGGTCAGTTGCCATGGCTCTAAAGGTAGTAGCCCGAACCCGTTCCAACCCTTATGTCATGGGTATTCCCCGAAAATTACCCCGCGCCTTGCATCTGATGTTAGGTGTGCCTATCATCTCTCATGTTAGGAAGACCTAACCCCCTAGTTACACTTCCAGGAGAGATAGCTATGACATCCATTCGACGCACAGCCGCAGCATTCATTGCATTGGGAGCATTGGTTCTTGGTGCATGCGGTGGAACTAATTCATCCACCGAGCCCACCGACACCAGCGATCTCACTGGCACCAGCATCACTGTCTATAGCGGTCGCAGTGAAGCACTTGTGCAAGATCTCTATGACCTATTTACTGCAGAAACTGGCATCACCGTCAACGCACGTTACGGCGATAGTGGCGAACTGGCCGCAACAATTCTCACTGAAGGTTCAGCAAGCCCTGCCGATGTGTTCTTTTCACAAGACGCTGGTGCACTCGGCGCCATTGAAGACCTCTTTATTCCATTGTCATCGGACATTTTGTCAGCTGTTGATGCCAAGTTCTCTGCCGATAGCGGCAAGTGGGTAGGCGTGTCTGGACGTGTGCGTGTCATTGTGTACAACCCTGATCTTGTCGACGTTGCACCAACAACTGTTGATGAACTTGTGGATCCAAAATGGAAAGGCAAGATTGGCTTTGCCCCCACCAATGCATCGTGGCAATCATTTGTAACTGCAATGCGTGTTCTTCGCGGTGATGAAGCAACAAAAACGTGGCTTGAAGGTTTTGCAGCCAACAATCCCAAGCCCTACGACAAAAATGCTGCACTTCGCGATGGCGTGAACACTGGCGAAGTAGCACTTGGTCTTACCAACCACTACTACTTGCTGGAAAAAATTGCGGCAGAAGGTGCTGCAAATGTGAAAGCAAAGAATCAGTACATGGCTGCGGGCGACCCAGGTGGTTTGTTGAATGTTGCAGGTGTGGGCATCATCACAAGTTCAAAGAACTCAGCTGGTGCACAAGCATTCGTGAAGTTCTTGCAATCAGAAACTGCTGCGGAATACTTCCGCACAAAGACGTGGGAATACGTTCTCACCACTGGCGCTATCCAAGCAGATGGCCAGCCCACCTTGGATGAACTCAATGTGCCCGCATTGGATCTTTCTGATCTCAAAACACTCGAGGCAACACAAGAACTACTCCAGAAATCGGGGTTGCTCACTAAATAAGTGAGCTGAACATGTAATGGTGCGAACGCGAGGCTCTGTAGCAACCTTGAGCTTCGCGTTTGTAACCGCAGCTATCACCATCGTTCCTCTTTTTTACTTACTCATTCAGTCCTTTTCCAAAGGGCTTCAACCTGTTGTCGATGAACTGTTTCAATCGCGCACACTCACACTGATCACGCGCAGCCTCGTACTCACCAT